>DATAQH010000145.1:0-9737 GCA_036264815.1 Candidatus Cybelea sp. | reverse complement strand
CGGCAGGGGAACTCGGCAGCCGGAGGTGCGACGAGCCTAAGCGATGGAGCCGCGCGCGTCCCTGCGAGCCGGATCGCTTTCATTCGTCGAGGTGCTCGCGACGTCGATCGCCTTGATCGGCCCGAGCATGACGCCGATCCTGATCGCCCCATACATGTATGCGCTTGCCGGGAACGGAACGTGGCTTGCCTACGTCTTCGGCGGCACGATGCTGACCTTCGTCGCGCTCTGCATCAACCAATTTGCGCGGCGCTCGACCTCCGCCGGCTCGCTGTACCACTATGTGGCCGAACACCTGGGGCGCGCGGCCGGTGCGATCGCGGGCTGGGGGGCGATCTGGGCCTACGGCTTCGTGGCCGCCGCCGTACTCGGTGCGATGACGCTCTTCCTCGGCTTGCTTTTCGGCTCGACCTCGTGGTCTGCGTTTCTCGTCGTCACCGTCATCGCGCTGGTCGCGTGGCAAGCCGCGTATCGTGGAGTGCAAGTCTCGGCGCTGGTGATGCTCGTGCTCGAAGTGATCTCGGTCACGGTCATCTCGATTGTCGTCGTTACCGTCTTGGTCGCCCGGGGACCATCGCTCGACCTCGCGCAACTGCGAATCGAGGGCGGCTTCCCGGGCGGCGTCGGGCTATCGATCGCGTTTGCGGTCTTCAGCTTCGTCGGTTTTGAGAGCGCCACGGCATTCGGTGCGGAGGCCCGCCGCCCGCTCGTCGCCATACCCCGTGCGGTGATCGGAAGCGTCCTTTTCGTCGCGGCGTTTTTCGTCATCGCGACCTACGCGGAGATCGTTGGTTTCGCGCATGCCGGCAAGCCGCTGGGCGCTGCGACGTTTCCGATGGGAACGCTTGCCCAGTTATACGGGGTTGGATTTCTGCGCGTGCCGATTGCAGCCGGCGCGCTCTGCAGTGCCTTCTCAGTCTGTTTGGCGTGCATCACGACCGCCGGACGAATCGCCTATGCAATGGCATCGGCCGGGCTCTTCCCGGCCGTGCTGGCCCGCGTGGAACCTCGTCACGGAACGCCCAACGTCGCGGTCACGCTCGTAACCGCGCTCACGCTCGGGGTCGCACTGGCCGCACTGGCGTGGCGCGTGGCGCCGATCGATATCTTCAACAACTGCGGCACGCTCAGCTCGTTCGGATTCATTCTCATCTACATGCTGATCGCCGTTGCGGCCCTCGTCTATTGCCGCAAGCTGGGATCGATGCGTTTCGTCGACTTCATCGTCTCGCTCGTCGCACTCGGACTACTCGTGCTGACGGCGATCTGGCTCTTCGACTCGGTTCCGGCACCGCCGCAACGCTGGTTCGGATATTACTTCGTCGCCTACTTGGCGGTAGGGGCTATCTGGTTTTTGCTCGCCGGCTCACTGGGAGTGCAGCGACGCGGTAACGACGATCAATCCGCCGGCGACGCTCAGCGCGAAAAAGAAAATAAAAATCCAAACGCCTAAGCGCATCCAAAAGTCGCGCCGGGTGCGCGAGGCTCGAGTCCGGTGTAGGGGGCGCCGGGCCTTCACGAGGTTTGCGCGCGGCGCTGCTCTACGTTCGACCAGAGCCGCTCCAAATTATAGAAATCTCGTTGTTCGGGCGTGAAGACGTGCACGATTACGTTTCCGAGGTCGAGGAGGATCCAGGAACCATCGGCGTAGCCTTCGACGCGCGAGACCCCGTAACCGTGTTTCCGCGCGGATTCGACGACCGCATCGGCGATCGCGCGAGTTTGAATCTTCGAGCGGCCGGTCACGATCGCGAACGTGTCGGCCAAGATCGTGCGGCCGCCGACGTCGAGCGTCGTGAAGGACTCGCCTTTCTTGTCGAGTGCGCTCTCGCGTACGAGCTCGATTAACTCGCGGATGCGCGTATCTCCGCAGGGACGCCGCCGGCAATTCCCAGGCCGAAGCTCTCGGCCGCGGCAAGCGTGGCCGGCAGCGTCGCCTGGCCCTTGCGGACGTTGTGCTCGATCGCCGAGAGCAGGACCGCACGCATCGCCGAGGCGAGATCGTTGCGCGCGAGCTGCCACAGAGCGGGCCGCCGTTCGAAGGAGCGCCCCGGTTCGAGGGAGTCGGCGAGATAGACGATGCAATCCAGCAGCGACATCTTCGCCGCGCCGGTGGTGTGTTTTTCGATCGCCGAGAGCACTTCCGCGTCGTCGATCCCGAATCGTTCGCGTGCAATCTCGGCGCCGAGCTTTGCGTGGAGCAGCATCGGATGCGCGCGTTCGGCGTCGCCGATTGCAATTCCGCGCTCCTCCGACTCCGCCAACAGGCGTTCCGGCGAGTACAGACGCGCGAGGTCGTGGAGCAGCCCCGCCAGCCGCGCTTTGCGCGTATCGGCGCCGTGCCATTGTGCGAGAAGCTCGGCGCAGCGCGCGACGCGGATGCTGTGCGCGAAACGCTGCTGCTGCCCCAGATGCCTTCGCAGACGCCGCGAGAGTTCGCCAAACGAGCCGGTCATCGCGCCAGCTTCGCCCGCAGGGCGCGCAGACGATTGCCATACAGCTCGCTCTTCAAGCTGCCGGCCCACATGATCAGCGCGCTTTCGTTGTCGTCGGTGTAATAACCGGTGCGCATCGTAACCGTGGTGAATCCGTACTTTCGGTAAAGCAGCTGAGCGGACGAGTTGCTCTCACGAACCTCGAGCGTCATCCAGGCCGCGCCGCGCTCGATCGCTTCGTCGATCAGGCGCGCAAGCAGCACTTCGCCGAAGCCTCTGCGGCGATAACCGGGATCGACGGCCAGCGTCGTAATGTGCGAGTCGTCGACAATGACCCAGATTCCGCCGTAGGCAACGACCCGGTCGTCGTAGCGCCCCACGAAATAGTGCGCCAGCTTGTTGGTATTCAACTCGTTGTAGAACGCATCGTTCGGCCAAACCGTCGAAAAGCAGGCACGCTCGATGCGCGTTACCGATGGAATGTCCTTTGACGTCATCGGTTCGATCGAGAATCGGTTCGGCTGCTGCGACGGCTGTTGGAGTTCTACTTTCAAAGTTTCGGAATCTTTGCGGCGGGCAACTCGCCGTAGTCGGCGCGCACTTCATGCAAGCTCGCCGGAGGCGTGCGAGACCCTGCTGCGAGCGCGGCGGCTGCAGCTGCGGGCGTTACGGCCGGGTCGAGAGGACGCACGTCTAGGGCGCGTTCGGCGAGCGCGTAGAGGACGTCCTTCGGCGCACCCACGACCTCCAGTGGTCCCTCGTGCGGCTCCACGAGCAGTTCCTCGAGCACGTCGGCGGTTGGGCCCGAGGCCCGCCGCGTCTTCCCCCCACGCCGGTAGCGCGCCGAGATGACGCCGGGGCGTCCAACCACAACGGTCAGCACGCGGTCGAACGATCGCCCGAACTCGATGAGGTCGAACGAAGAAATGGGGACTAGCGGCAGCCGCCAGGCGGCGGCGAGCGATTTGGCATAGGCGAGGGCGATGCGCAAGCCGGTGAAGCTCCCGGGGCCGGCTCCAACCGCGAGACGATCGATGCCCCCGCGCTCGAGGCCGGCTTCGTCGAGGGCTTGGCGCACGATGTAGAGTCCGCGTTCGAGCGCAATGTTTCCGGATTGTTGTGCGCACCCGGCGATCCGATCGTCGCACGCCGCGGCCGCGGAGAAGAGCCCGAGCGCTCCGTCGAGGGCAAGAACGTTCACTGCGGGTCGCGAAGCACGAGCCGGCGAGGGTCGCTGCCGGCACCTTCCATCTCGATTTCATACCGGCGCTGCGGAAGAAGGTCGGGCGCATTGCGCCACCACTCTACGAGGACGATCGAACCGCCGTCGAACGCTTCTTCGAGTCCCAGCTCTACGGTTTCGCGCGGGTCGTCGATGCGAAAGAGATCGATGTGGTCGATGGGCGGATCTCCACCGTAGCGGTGCCAAAAGGTGAACGTCGGGCTAGATGACGGATCTGAGCCCACGAGCGCTCGTACGATCGCTCGAACGAGCGTCGTTTTGCCCGACCCCAGCGGGCCGGAAAGCGCGACGACGTCGCCCGCTCGAAGGCGCGGAGCGAGCGTCCGGGCAAACGCGCGGGTCTCCTCTTCGTCGTGAAGAGTCAAGTGCAACGGGGTGCTCCAACGCGGAGTCGAAATACTCGATCCATGAGTGCAGGTAAGTATTGAACAACGATATCATAGCGCAGGTCAACGTCGAAGATGAGATGCGGGAGAGCTATCTCTCGTACGCAATGTCGGTCATCGCGTCCCGAGCGCTGCCCGACGTCCGGGACGGTCTCAAACCCGTTCAGCGGCGCATTCTCTATGCGATGCGCGAGATGGGCTTCGAACCCACCAAGCAGCACCGTAAATGCGCCGGCATCATCGGCGAGGTGCTCAAGAGCTACCATCCCCACGGGGACGGCTCGGTCTACGACGCCCTCGTTCGCATGGCGCAGGATTTCACGCTGCGCTATCCGCTGGTCGACGGGCACGGTAACTTTGGTTCGATCGATCCGGACCCGCCGGCCGCGTACCGGTACACCGAGGCACGCCTGGCGCGAACGGCGCTCGACGTTCTCGCCGACATCGATAAAGAGACCGTTCCGTTCGTTGCGAACTTCGATAACCAGGGCGTCGAGCCCAGCGTTTTGCCCGGACGGCTTCCCCAGCTGCTCGTCAACGGCTCCAGCGGCATCGCGGTCGGTATGGCGACGAACGTTCCGCCGCACAATCTCAGCGAAATCGCCGACGCAATCGCGGCGGTGATCGACGATCCCGAGATCGGCATCGACGATCTCTGCAATATCGTTAGCGGTCCGGACTTCCCGACGGGCGGAACGATCCTCGGGCACGAGGCCATCAGGGAAGCCTACAGGACTGGGCGAGGGTCCATAACGATTCGCGGCAAAGCCGAGATCGTCGAAGAGCGCGGCAAGCACAAGATCGTCATTACCGAGATTCCCTATCAGGTTTATAAGAGCCGGATCATCGAAGCCGTCTCCGAAGCGTACTCGGAGAAGCGCATCGCGGGAATCGCGCGCATGGACGACGAGTCCAACCGCAAAGGCATGCGCGTCGTGATCGAACTGCAACGCAATGCGACGCCGAAGATCGTGCTCAACCAGCTCTTCAAGCACACGCCGCTGCAGGCGAGCTTCGGCTTCAATATGCTCGCGCTCGTGCCAGTCGGTAAGGCTCGCGCTGACGGCTCCGTCGCGCTCGAACCGCAGGTGCTCAACCTCAAGCAGCTCCTCGAACACTTCATTGCGCACCGCAAAGACGTCATCGTCCGGCGGACGGCCTACGATCTTCGCAAGGCGCAAGAGCGAGCGCATCTGCTCGAAGGTTACCGAATCGCGCTCGACAACATTGACGAAGTCATCGAGATCGTCCGTTCGAGCCAGACGACCGACGAGGCCAAGCAGCGGCTCTCGCAACGCTTTTCGCTCAGCGACGTGCAGGCCCAGGCGATCGTCGACATGCGTCTGCGCACGCTGGTTGGACTCGAGCGCAAGAAGATCGAGGACGAGTACGCCGAGCTGATCAAGACGATCGCGGAGCTGCAAGACATCCTCGGCAGCCCGCGGCGGATAGCGCAGATCGTCAAGGCCGAGACACTCGAAGTCAAGAAGCGTTTTGGCGACGAGCGCCGGACCAGCATCGAGCCCGCAGAGGACGAGATATCGATCGAGCAGATCACGCCGAACATCGACGTCGTCGTTACCTACACCGTCGGCGGCTACATCAAACGCGTTTCGGTCGACACGTTTCGAACCCAGCTTCGCGGCGGCCGGGGAGTCATCGGCATATCGAACCTCAAGCGTGAGGACGTTGTTAGGAACTTCTTCGTTACGAAGACGCACGACCACGTGCTGTTCTTCACGAATAAGGGCCGCGTCTATCGCTTACGCGGCTTCGAGATTCCCGATACGACGCGTCAGGCGCGCGGCACGGCGCTCGTCAATCTGCTGACACTCCCGCCGGGCGAAGAGGTGACCGCGGCCTTTCCGATCGACAAATTCGAGGGCGAGAAGTACCTCGTCATGGTCACGAGGCACGGCGTCATCAAGAAGTCCAAGCTCTCGGAGTTCGCCAACGTTCGCCGCAACGGGCTCATCGCGATCAACCTCGATCCGACCGACGATCTGCTGGCCGTCGATCTTTCCGACGGTTCGCGCGACATCATTCTCGCATCGACCCACGGAATGGCGGTCCACTTCAACGAGAAGGACGTGCGGCCGATGGGGCGACAGGCGCGCGGCGTCAAGGCGATGACGCTCGAGAGCGGCGACACGATCGTCGCGATGGACGTCGTCGAAGACGAACGGCGCGAGGTCCTACTGGTCACGTCGCTCGCCTTCGGCAAGCGCACGCCGATCGACGAGTACCGGCATACGTCGCGCGGCGGCAAAGGCGTCAAGGCATTCGCCCGTCAGCGCGACGACATCGGCCAGGTCCTCGACCAGATACTCGTAGCGGCCGACGATCAGATCCTGATGATCACCTCCGGGAACCAGGTCATCCGGCTGAAGGTCGGCGACATCCGCAAGACCGGTCGAGACGCCAAGGGCGTCCGCCTGCAGCGGCTGGGCGAGGGGGACGAGGTCATCGCGATTACCAACCTTGGCAAACAAGCCAAACAAATTACCGAGATCACCGGGGAACCGCAACAAACCGAGCTGTAGGAGTGTCTAAGAAATAGAGATGAGTGCATTAGCAGAGGTAAGCCAAACCAACTTTGAGACCGAGGTGCTCAAGAACAGCCAGCCCGTGCTGGTCGATTTCTGGGCCCCGTGGTGCGGGCCGTGCCGCATGCTCGGTCCGATCGTCGAAAAGGTCGCTTCGGCGCACGCCGACAAGGCGAAGTTCGTCAAGCTGAACACCGACGACAATCCCGGCATTGCGGGCCAGTACCAAGTCTCGGGCATTCCTTGCCTGATCCTCTTCAAGAACGGACAGCCCGTCGATCGCATCGTCGGATACGTTCCGGAGAACGTCGTAACGTCAATGCTGGGCAAGCACGTCGCCTAGCGAACCGGCCCCGGGCCGTCCGCCGGCGATGCATCGCATTTTGGACGACCCGCGCCTGCGCGCGATCGAAGCGGAGCTCGGCCGGGAACGAGTAAAACGCGCGGCCCAGGAAGTCTTGGGCCGCGTTCGTCTTTCCGAGGAAACCGCGCTTGAAGCGATCGTCGCAGCGGTCGTTAAGGCGGCCGAAGTGGTGCGCCTGGCGAGCCTGCGTCCAGTCGTCAACGCTACCGGTATCCTCATCCATACGAATCTCGGGCGTGCGCCGCTTGGACGCGATGCATTGGACGCCGCCGTGCAGGCCGGCGACGGTTATTGCAATCTCGAGTTCGACCTGGCGGCCGGCGAGCGCGGCTCGCGTCACGCCGAGGTCGACGGACTGCTTGCGGAGGTGACCGGTGCCGGCGGACTCGCCGTCAATAATTGCGCCGCAGCCGTTTTGCTCGTTCTCGACACCTTCGCTCGCGGTCGCGAAGTCGTCGTCGCGCGCGGCGAACTCGTCGAGATCGGCGGCGGGTTTCGCCTTCCCGAAGTGCTCGAACGCAGCGGCGCAACGCTCGTCGAGGTCGGGACGACCAATCGCGTCTACCTCGGCGATTACGAGCGCGCGCTCTCCCCGCGTACGGCGCTGATCCTGCGGACGCATCCCTCGAACTATCGCATCGAAGGGTTCGTCGCGGTTCCCGACGCGCCGGCGATCGCGCAGCTCGGCAAGCGCGTGGGCGTGCCGGTCGTCGAAGATCTCGGCAGCGGGGCCCTCGTAGACCTCGTCGAGTACGGCGTACCGCACGAACGAACGGTCGGAGACGCGCTCGCCGACGGCCTCGACTTGGTGACGTTTTCCGGCGATAAGCTCCTTGGCGGACCCCAGGCAGGCATCGTGGCCGGGCGCGCGCATCTGCTCGCGCGGCTGCGGAACAATCCGCTGCTGCGGGCCCTGCGCCTCGATAAACTCTCGCTCGCCGCGCTCGCCTCGACCCTCGAGTGCTACCGAAAGGGAACGGCACGCGAGCAGATTCCCATCTACCGGATGCTTTCGGCGACGCCGGCGGAGCTGCATTCGCGAGCGCAAGCGTACGCCGCCGCCGTTTCGGCTGCAGAGATCGTGGAAACGCGCGGGTATGTTGGCGGCGGCGCGCTCCCGCAAGCGAGCATCGCCTCGGTCGGAGTCGCGATCCGGACCTCCGAACCGGACGCCCTCTGCGCGCGCCTGCGTTGCGGCGACCCCGCGATCGTCGCGCGCATCGAGCGCGATTGCGTGGTGCTCGACCTGCGGACGATCGCGCCTTTCCAGGACGATCGCGTCGTCGCTCGCCTCGCGCAGGAGATACTCGGCTCGCCTAACAAGCGTTGAAGCGTCTTTTTCCGTTGGAGGTTTTTGGAGATGCGTCAAGCAGCGATTATTCGTTTGCAGCGGAGCGCCGCACTCTTTGCAGCGTTCGCACTTTCCGCTTGTGCGGGCCACTCGGCGTTTGATGGAGCCGTTCCGGCGGGAGGGAGTGCGCAGTTACTGCGCGGTCCGCTCTCGCCGGGGCGAAGCGCGCAGAACTTGCACGCGATGATGCTCAAGGGCGGCCTGGAAGGCGAGGCTTCGCACGGCGCTGGGTACCCCGTTACGGCCGATCCGCCGGTGTCGCATCCGAACGAAGCTCCTTGCGTCGACAAGCTCTTCAACCCCCACACTCCCCCGCTGCAATCCAGCCAGCTGCCCGTCGGCAAGTTTGCCGACTACAGCGATCACCCGTTCAATTATTCGCCGCCGGCGAACTGTCCGGGACCGTACGCAAAGATCGTCTTCAAGATGCACTTCCGGGTGACCGCCGGCGTACAGTACGATAGAACGGGAGCCGTCTGGATCGGTGCCACAAACGTCTTCTTCGGCACCACGTCGGAGCCGGGCCAGAACGCGAGCCCGCAGTGGGACGTCGAGCGGGACGTCAGCGAGTACGCGCCGATCTTCGCCCAAGCGTCGATCGGACAAGCATCGGTCTATAACATCGTCAACTCGCAATACACCGGCATCATTTACGGCACGGCCGAGTTGGACTTCTATCCGGCGAGCAAGCAGTTTCCGGCGGCGACGAGCGCCGACGGCGTCTATCCGCTCTCTGCAGGACCGACCGGCGGATACGTCTTCCTCGACGCGCCGACCGACCAAATGACCGGAACGTTCACCTTCCCAACCAACGTCCGGGCAGCCTATTTGGACGTCTTTCTCGAGTCGCAATCCAGCGATGAGTTTTGGTATACCTGTTTTCCGAACGACCTCGCTACGAAGCTGCAAAACTGCGGCAATACGGCCTTCCGTGAAGGCGAGGTGAGCCTCGACGGACAGCCGGCCGGGGTGGCGCCGATTTATCCGTGGATTTACACGGGCGGCATCGATCCGTATTTATGGATTCCAATCCCCGGCGTCGAGACGCTGAATTTTAAACCTTACCGTATCGACCTGACACCGTTTGCGGCGCAGCTCGACGACGGAACTCCGCATACGATCGCGGTCTCGGTCTTCAACGACGACAACTACTTCGCGGCAAACGCCGCGCTGCTCGTCTATGAAGACCACGGCTCGACGCAAGTCACGGGCAGACTGATTGAGAACGGGACGGCGTACTCGCCGGCGGAGAAAGTTGCCGAACACGTGCGTTTCGACAAGTCCGGAAACGCCAGCGGAACGATCGACGTTTCGGCGACGCACCCCGTCAGTCTTCGGGGGTACGTCAACACTTCCAAGGGCCGCGTCTCGACGTCGGTGACGCAAAGCATTGCGTTCTCCAACTTTCAGCG
>DATAQH010000143.1:0-2926 GCA_036264815.1 Candidatus Cybelea sp. | reverse complement strand
CGAAGACCGCAATCTCGTCGGCGCGCCTCTACTGGGAAAATAAGCTCGACTTCTTCGACGTCAAGGGCGTCACGGTTCCCACCGGCGTCAGCGCCTTTCCGCACGAGATCTACACGGCGCCGCTGAGCTGGTCGCAAAAGGCCTACCCGAAACTCGTCTTCTACAAGAAGCACGACGTCGGCGGCCATTTGCGGCTTGGGAGCAGCCGCAGCTCTTCTCCGAAGACGTTCGCGCGACGTTTCGCTCGGTACGCAGCGGCGCCGCCTAACGGCCGCTCGTTCTACGGTCACATTTTGCTGCGCCATCTCGTCAGCATGGCATGACTACGAACACGATCGAACTCAAAGCTCGAATCAAACATCCCGTGGCGATCTTTCCCGAAGCGATGCGGGCGCTTCAGGCCCTAGGAAGGGTCGCCCACAACTCCGCCGTGCCGCTCCCGACGCTCATGTTGGTCGAACTGCGCGCGAGCCAAATCAACGGTTGCAGCGTCTGCGTCGATATGCACTCGCGCGATCTCAAGCGGCACGGCGCGACCGACGAACGCGTCTTCGGCGTGGCCGCCTGGCGTGATAATCCAGCTTTCGACGAAGCCGAGCGGGCCGCGCTCGCGCTCACCGAGACGCTTACGCGCATCAGCGACCGAGCAGACCCCGTCCCCGACGAAATCTGGGACGAAGCCGCCCGTCATTACGATGAACCCGGTCTCGCGACGCTGGTCATAGCGATTGCGAATATCAATGTCTGGAACCGCCTCAACGCCGCCGTACGGCAGGTCGTCGGAGACTGGGAGGCTTAGTGTCGTCGGGGATGGCGGACTGGCTAACGGAGCGATTTGAAGAGAATCGCTCGCACTTGAGAAATGTGGCCTATCGAATGTTGGGTTCGCTCGACGACGCCGACGACGCGGTGCAAGAGGCGTGGCTGCGCCTGAGCCAGCGAGAGAACGCCGGGATCGAAAATGCCGGCGGCTGGCTGACGACGGTGGTAGGGCGGATCTGCGTGGACATGCTGCGTGCCCGTCGCGCAAAACGCGAGGAGTCGCTCGAACTTGGCATTCCGGATTTCATCGTGAGCCGCGAGGAGAGCCCAGAAGAGGAAGTCATAGCGGCCGATTCCGTTGGCCTGGCGCTCCTGGTCGTTCTCGACAGCCTCACGCCCTCCGAACGCCTTGCGTTCGTGCTGCACGATATGTTTGCGATGCCGTTTGAGGAGGTCGCATCGGTCGTCGGCAAGTCGGCGGCGGCCGCACGTCAACTCGCGAGCCGCGCGCGCCGGCGGGTGCAGGGAGCGACGCCGCCCAACGCCGGCTTCGCGCAGCGGCGCGCGGTCGTGGACGCCTTTCTCGCCGCCGCTCGTGAAGGCGACTTTGAGGCGCTCGTAGCCGTGCTCGATCCCAACGTTCTGCTGCTTGCCGATCGGGAACCGGCAGCCAAGGGCGTTCGCGGTGCGCACGCCGTCGCATCACAGGCGGTTACGTTCTCGACCAAGATCGTTGCGCGGATCGAACCGGTGGTCGTCAACGGATCGCCGGGAGTCCTATCGTGGCTCCCCAACGGCCAGCCGCTTTCGATCATGGGGTTCGTCGTCGGCGGCGGCCGCATCCGCGAGATGTACGTTATCTCACGGCCCGAGCGCGTTCGCCAGCTCCTGGGGCTCGCGCACACGCACTAGGTCACTTCTTCTTCGCGAGGTTGAGCGCGACCGCGGCCCGGATCAGATCCTTGAAGGCGGCCTCATCGACTCTCTCTTCCTGATGGATGTCGATAGCGCGCCGGACGTTACCCTCGAGGCTGGAGTTGAAGAGCTTCGACGGATCCTTAAGAGCGGCGCCTTTCGCGAACGTGAGCTTCACCACGTTCTTGTACGTTTCGCCCGTACAGATGATTCCGCCGTGCGACCATACCGGAACTCCTCGCCACTTCCACTCCTCGATTACTTCGGGGTCGGCCTTTTTTATAAGTGCGCGCAGACGCAAAAGCATTTTGCCTCGCCAGTCGTCGAGCTCTTTGATCCTCGCGTCGATCAGCTTCGAAGGCGACTCTGCTTTTGCCGTCTTGCTTTCCTTCATCGTTTCCAACTTCGTGCCACTCGGTTGGCTTTCCCGGAGCACTTCGGCGCGGGTGCGGACTACGAAACCAGGATCGCCTCGACGTCGATAGCGATATCGACGATCCGGCTTACCACAACGCCACCACCGGCCATCGCGTCGTTCCAGCTGACTCCGAAGTCATAACGGTCGATCTGCGTTTTCGCGGCGAAGCCCGCTCGCTTCTTGGGGCCTTTGTCCACGCCGTCTTCCCACCACGGAGTCTCCCAGGTACCGTGGAAGTGCACGCTCAGCGTGACCGGCCGCGTACTGCCGCGGATCGTAAGGTCGCCGGTGACCCGATAATCCGTGGGACCAACCTCTTCAACGCTCGTGCTGCTGAAAGTGATTTTTGGAAACTGCTCGCAGTGCAGGAAGTCGGCGCTGCGCAGGTGATTGTCGCGCGCTTCGACCCCCGTCCAACACGTGGACGCGTCGATCTCCGTTGAGACGGACAGCTTGCGCGGATCGTCGGGATCAAATTCCAAGGTTCCCGCAACGTTTTTGAAGGAGCCGCGCACCCAAGTAACCATCATATGCCGTGCCCGGAACTCAGCGGCGCTGTGTCCCGGTTCAAAGGCCCATTTCATCGCTCGTACCTCCGGCGTATCTTATCGCTCGCGCGCCGGGCGAACTCCTGGCAGTATCATCGGTTGGCGTGGACCGCCAAGCATCGTATACGTGCTTTAGGGGCTGGCACCGGGCGTGGCCGCGCTGAGATGCTTAACGTTGACGCTGAGCATCCGTCCATCGCGCTCGACCGAGATAGGGATAGGCGTCCCGTTGGGAGTCATTTCCAGAATCGTGCGTACATCCGAGACGGCACTGACCTTGTTT
>DATAQH010000136.1:0-6561 GCA_036264815.1 Candidatus Cybelea sp. | reverse complement strand
TGTTTGGCCATGTCGAAGTAAGGCTTGACCTCGTCGTGCGGCACGTAGCTATACGGCGGGTTGGCGTTTGGACACGGCGGCGACGCTTGGCCCGCGGCCGAGTCCCGATCGCCGCCGGACGTTGGCGAGTTCTTCATCGTGCACGTCCACGTCTCGTCGTCGAAGCCGTTCATCCGGCAGTGCGTCCCGGGAGTCTTGCCCGTACCGTTGCAGGCCGCCAAGAATCCCTTGGCATTGTGCTGCAGATCCCACGAGGTCGCGAGCGTGACCGGCTTTAAGGCGATCTTGTTGCGGCTTTTGTCGTAACCGTACGCCGCAGTCTTCGCACCGGGGTATCCGTAAAAGAGATTGTTAAAACTACGATTTTCTTGAACGATGATAATGATGTGTTTGATCTTGCCGTCCGATTGGACGGCTCGCAGCGCGGCGGCGGGCTGCGCCGGCGGGGGAACCACGCCGGCGCTTCCGCGGCAAGCCGCGAGAAAGAGCGCTACTACTATAACGGCGAGCGGCTTCGACGACCTCGAAAGACGACGCACCAACGTCTCCTTGTTACGAAACTGGACACAAGCGACTTACTGTCGTTGTAACCCAAATCCCGCCGCAATGAATGGCGGTTTTTCGCTATTGACGTTAACTTGAAAATAATGTGTTCTTATGGAGGCGCGACTGCGCCCGGCGCTATCGCACCGATAGCGGAATCGTTCGTTCGACGGTATCGCCGCGCGTATTCTTTGCGATCACCCGCATCGCGAACGTTCCACGCACGAACCACGGCAGCGGAGCGACGGTGTACGTGAGCGCGAAGCGCCCGACGCCGACCTTGTTCAAACTCATCGCGTAATTACCGATTCTCGCTTCGACGCTCGCGACGTTCGAGGTCGTCACGACCTTCCCCCAGACGCGGTCGCCGGCACGTACCGTCGTCTCGCTGACGTCGACCGAGATGATCTTTGGCGCGGCATCGGGCGGAAGCAAAGGAACCTTCAAGACCGGCCTGGGCGCAGGGGCGGCGCTCGGCGGCGCGGCCGGCCCGGGCGTGGAGGAGGCGGGAGGCGATGCCGCGACCGCCGGCGCGGGAGTGGGCGAACTCTTTGCAGCGCGCGCGGCAGCTGCGACAGACCGGGCCGGCGGAGCGGAGCCGGCGGGCACCTTGCGCGGTTGCGCGTGGACCGCGGGCGAGGGAGAGCTTTGCGGATGCACCGGACGGCTGCACGACTGCAGGCAGAGCAAGACCAAGCCGATGTAAACGGCCGAGCGGACGCTACGCATCAAGTAGGGTTCTTCTGTGACGCTCCCGGCGTTCCTTAGCAAGCCGCCAAGGCTAAGACGTTGAAACGTCGAGGAGATGCCCGATTCGATGCGCCCCACATTCAGCGTGGTGGTTCCCCTCTATAACGAGGCGGCAAACGTTGGGCCGCTCCTCGAGCGCCTCTCGTCGGCGATCGATCGAGTGCGCGGCGAGTACGAGTACGAGATCGTGCTCGTCAACGACGGGAGCAGCGACGACACCTTGGCGGCGATCCGCTCCGAGATGCGGCGCCGCGGCCGAATCGTGCTGGTGAACCTCTCTCGGAACTTCGGCCATCAGCTTGCGGCCACGGCCGGAATCGAGATCGCGACCGGAGACGCGGTGATTCTGATGGATGGGGACCTGCAAGATCCGCCCGAGCTGATCGCCGACTTTCTTCGGAAGTGGCGGGAGGGGTACGACGTCGTCTACGCGGTCCGCCGCTCGCGAAAGGGCGAGAGCACCTTCAAGCTGCTGACCGCGCGCGCGTTCTACCGCGTCATCAAGCGGCTGACGAAGGTCTCGATCCCGATGGACACCGGCGACTTTCGCCTGATGAGCCGCCGGACCGTCGAAGCGGTGCGCAAGCTGCCCGAGCGGCATCGGTTCCTGCGCGGCATGGTCAGCTGGGTCGGCTTCAACCAAGTCGCGCTCGAATACGATCGCGACGAACGCCATTCTGGAACGACGAAGTACCCGTTCGCAGCGATGCTCCGGTTTGCGATGGACGGAATCACGTCGTTCTCGGATGCGCCGCTGCGCTTCGCCTCCTACTTCGGCTTCACGGTCAGCGTCGTCGCCTTCATTTATGCAGTCGTCGTGATCGTCATGAAGACGTTGCGCCTCTCGCCGGCGTTCTATACGCCCGGCTGGGCCTCGACGATCGTCGCCGTGACCTTCCTAGGAGGAGTCCAGCTGATGAGCCTCGGCATTCTGGGCGAGTATCTCGGCCGCGTCTACGATGAAGTAAAAGGACGACCGCTCTATTTGATTAGCGATATCGAGCGATCTTGACCTATCGCCCGGTCATCGATCACGTCGCGGTTCCGATCTACCTCGATCCGTTTACCGCAGTTCTTTTCGCCGCCGCCTTCATCGCAGCCGCCGCGGTGACGCTGCGGCGTCCGGCGTACGGACTCGGCGCTCTGCTGATCGCCACCCCTTTCGATTTTTCCCGGGACGTGTTCGCGACGACGATCAGCCTGCCCAAGTGCGTCTTGCTCGGCGTGCTGCTCGGCCTGACGGCGTACCCCGCCGTCTGGCGGGAGCTGCGCCGCGCGCCGGCGGCGGCAATCTTCGGCGCGCTCCTGCTCTGCCTCACCGCAACCGCGCTCAGCGCCGCCGGCGCGGCGCACCTCGGGCCCGTCCTTCGAGAGACGTTGAAATGGCTGCAGTATGCCGTACTTTTCGCGGCCGCGTTCTATTGCTACCGCCTCGACGGCGACGACGGAACGCTGCTCACCTGCGCGGCCCTCGCAACGATTGCGGTCTGCCTCTCGGCGCTCGCGCAAGAGCTCGCCGGTGCGCCATCGGGCTTGTACATCGGTTCGGCAATCGTTCCGCGGATCGCCGGCGTGCTCGAGGGCCCGAACCAGCTCTCTGCGTACTGCACGATCGCTGCGGCGCTTCTCGGCGCGTGGGCGGTCGTCCGGCCGGCCGCGATAACCGCGCTCGCCCTCGGACTGCTCACCTGCACCGACCTCTTGACTTTTTCGCGCGCCGGGATCGTTTCGCTCGCAATCGTGTTCGCGCTGGTCGTTCTCTGGGGCGGCCGTCGCGCATGGCGGGCTTTGCGGCCGGCGCTATTCGGAGCCCTCGCGGGCGCCGCGGGCTGCGCGTGGTGGGCAATCTACGCGCATACTCCCGGCGTCTTGCGAATTTCGCTCGCGCCCAGTGCGTATGCCGGCGGCGTTGGAAACCGGGGCGAGTTGTGGCGCGCCGCTTGGCGGATGTTTCTCGAGCGGCCGCTGCTGGGCGTCGGTGCCGGGAACTTCGAGCTCGACCTGCCCGAATTCGGCGTCTACGGCGTGCGAACGCACGCCAACAGCTGGTACTTGCAGTCCCTTGCAGAGGGCGGCATCGTGCTGTTCGGCGCGACGCTGGCGCTCATCGCTGCGGCGATCGGCGCATTTGCGCGCCGGCCGTTGATTGCGAGCCTGCGCGCCCAGCCTCCGTGGGTGCTCGCTGCCTTCGCGGCAAGCCTCGCGCTCGCGCTTCATCAGATCGTCGACGACTTCGTCTTCTATCCGAAGGTTGGCGCGCCGTGGTTCCTGCTGCTCGGGGTCGCCGCCGCCGCCCGCCGTAGCGTGTGACCGAAGCGCAAGCGCCGCTCCTGGTCGCAACGAACTGGGGCGCGCGCGGTGCGGTCGTGCTCGCCGTACTATTTATCGCCGTTGCCCTGGTCGGCTTCTTCTATTGGCGCGTCGTGCGTCGCGCCAACCTGCTCTCGCCCACGCGGCTCGCATTTGCCTGCGCGGTTGCGCTGGCGACCGCATGGGGCGCGCCCGTACTCCTCTCGAGTGACGTCTACGCGTATGCGGCCTACGGCGAGATCGCACGCCTTGGTGCAAACCCATACGCTTCGGCGGCTCCCTACGCATTCGACGCGCTCGTTCGGGCGGCCGATCTGCAGTGGGGAACGACGGTTCCGATCTGTCTCTACGGCCCGGCATTCGTTGCGCTCGCCGAAGCGATCGTCCGGCTCTTCGCGCCGTTTGGGATGCTCGCCCAGCTGCAGGCACTGCGCGCGCTCGCGTCGCTCGCGCTGCTCGCCTGCGTTCCGCTGGCGTATGCCGCGTATGACGGCAATCGCGCGATGCGTCTGCGGGCGGCCGCGACGATCGGACTCAATCCCGTGGCGATCTGGTGCGCGGCGGAGGGTCATAACGACGCGATCGCCCTGGCATGGGTGCTCCTCGGATTCGTGCTCGTACGCAATCGCCGGCCGGCCGCGGGGGCGGCCGTCGTCGCGCTCTCGGCGCTGATAAAGCCTCCGGGGATCGTCGCCGCCGTCGCGCTGGGGCTGCGCGAGCCCCGCGCCCGAATCGGCGCATCGGTCGGGGCCCTCATCGCGGTGACGCTGTCGCTTCCGTTGATTGCAGGCGTCACCCGGCACTTCGCCGCGCACGGGCACTACGCACCGCAAGCATCGCTGCAAGCCGTCTTCGCACCCCTCTCGCCGATTGCGGCGTGGGCGGCCGCGGCGGTGGCCTGCCTCCTGCTAAGCGCGCGGGCGGTGACGCTGCTGCGCGCTTGCTCGGGCGAGGCATGGATCTGGCTAGGGCTCGCCGCATGGGTGATGATTCCGAATCCATACCCCTGGTATGCGCTCTGGCTCCTGGCGCTTGCCGCGATCGCACCGCAGACGCGCGCCGGCCGCGTCGCGACCCTGCTCTCGTTCTGCGCGCTGCTGCGCTACGCACCCGATGCAATCGGTACGCCGAGCGCGCCGGTGGCCGCTGCGCTGGGGATACTGGCCTCGCTTCCGCTGCTCGCTCTCGTCGCTTGGAGGCCCTGGTATAATAAGCGGCCCGCATGACCGCGCACACGATCGAAAGCCAACTCACTCAACGTGACCTCTTGCGCTCCTTGCCCGCGTCGAGCCGCGCGTGGAGCAGCCTGGTCGAACGCGTCGCCGCCTTACGCCGCTTAGACGGACGCAAACCCGGCGCGTATTCGTTACACGAGACGATCGCCGCAGCGCGGCCGGCGCTGATCGCAGCGCTGCATAACGAGCTCGGCGGCACGCAGCTCGTGGTCGTTCCGACTCCCGACGCGGCCGAACGCAGTTTCGCCGATCTGCTCTACTACCTCGAGGCCGACACCGACCGCGTCGCCCTGCTTCGGTCGCGCGAAGAGGCGCTCGGGGCAATCGAGAATCCCTCCGAGCAGAGCGCGCGAATGACGCTGCTTGCGGACCTGGCCGACGGCAAACCGCGCTTGGTACTGGCGCCCATCGCCGCGCTGCGCCAGCACTTCCCGCCGCGCCGGCGTTTCGACGAACTCCGCTTCGTTCTGCAGACGAACGACGAGCCGGGTTGGGACGCGTTGCAACGCCGGCTCTTCGAGCTCGGCTACACGCGCTGCGACGTCGTAAGCGCGGTCGGCGAGTACGCGGTACGCGGCGGCATCATCGATCTCTTCGCAGCGACGGCCGACGCGCCGGTGCGCATCGAGTTTTTCGGCGACACGATCGAGTCGATGCGAACCTTTGCCATCGAATCCCAACGCAGCGACGCGGCGATCGATCTCCTCGCCGTAACGCCGTGGGAAGAGTCTGCCGACCAACGATCGACGATCTTCGAATACCTTCCGCGCGACGCTACCGTCATACTCGAAGAACCCGCGACGATCGCGGCGATCGTCGCCGCACTCGACGAAGAACGCGCCCGCGAGCGGCACACGCTGCTCGCCGGAGAAGAGCCCGACGAAGCGTTGAGCACCGAGCTCTCCTCCACGCCGATCGGCTTAACCGAGATCGGCCAGCGGGTCGCCGAGCACGCGACGCTGGTCTTCCCGGGATCGATCGAGCTTGGAGATCGCGCGCCCGTATGGGTGCCCGACGCAATCGAATCGTTCGTGCTCGAATGCCGCCCGGTCGAGCATTTCAACCGTCAAATTGGCCTCTTCACCGAAGCGATGCGCGAGTGGATCGGCGCCGGCGAACACGTTTTCATCGTTAGCGCGGGCGTCTCGCGCATCAGCGACATCCTGCGCGCCGCGGGAATCGATACCGGCCGGCAAGCGCGCGGCGGCGTCTTGGTCGATCACGGCTCGATCGAGGCGGGCTTTTGGATTCCAAGCCTGCGGGTTCGCGTACTCGGGGATCGTGAAATCCTCGGCGCGCCGCCCAAACGCGTCAAGATGCGCGCGGTCAAGGAGGGCGTGCCGGTCACGCTGGCCGACCTGCGCGTCGGCGACTACGTCGTGCACGCGGTGCACGGTATCGGGCAATATCTGGGCTTGCGCGCCGAAACGATTCTCGGTGCAACGCAGGACTATCTGGATCTGCGCTACGCCGGAAGCGATCGGATGCTCGTCCCCGTCACGCAGATGCATCAGATCGCGAAGTACTCGGCGGCGGAAGGCCAGTCTCCGCGCCTCTCCAAAATGGGCGGCGCCGACTGGGCGCGCACCAAGTCACGCGTCAGCGAATCGCTGGCAAAGATCGCCGACCACCTCGTCGCGTTGTACGCCGAGCGAGAGATCTCGCGCGGGTTTCCATTTAGCCCAGATACGACGTGGCAAGTCGAGATGGAACAAGCATTTCC
>DATAQH010000130.1:0-13994 GCA_036264815.1 Candidatus Cybelea sp. | reverse complement strand
TCGCTCTCGAGAAGCTCGGCAAACGCGTTTCTTACTTCCAGCAAGACGGCGTGCCCCGTAACCTGAGCTTTCTGCCTGGAGCACAGCTGGTCAGCAACAAGCTCCCCGAATCGTTGCCGCTCGACACGCTCTACGTCTTTTGCGACATGAGCGACTGGCGGCGTGCGGGGGATCAGCTGCCGGCGGTCTCGCGCGAGAATATGCTCGATATCGACCATCATCTCGGCAACATGCTCTTTGGAAAGCTCAATTTCGTGCTCGAGGGCGAGTGCTCGACCGGCAGCGTGGTTCTGCGAATTCTGCGCGCGCTGGGGGTGAAGCTCGATGGCGAGATCGCAACGTGCATCCTCGCCGCGATCATGACCGATACCGGCGGATTCATGCATTCGAACACGACTCCCGAGGTGCTCGACAGCGCCGCGGATCTGATGCGTGCCGGCGCGGACAAGGAGCGGATCACCCGCGAGATCTTTGCCAATAAGCGGGTGGCGGCGACGAAACTGCTCGGCCGGATCATCGACGTGATGCGCTTCGAGCATGACGGAAGATACTGTTATTCGTACGTCGACGACGCGATGCTCGCGCAGACGGGCGCCGACGGAGAGGATACCGAAGACACCGTTAACGTGCTGCTCGGCCAGGAAGGCGTCGAGGTCGCCGCGCTCTTCAAGGCAATCGCCGGCGAAATCCGCGTCTCGCTGCGCTCCAACGGATGCCTCAACGTCCAGGCGGCGGCCGGGCGTTTAGGCGGCGGAGGCCATTTTCGCGCTTCCGGACTAACGTACACCGGCCCGCTCGGCGACGCGATCGAGAACGTCGAAGCGGCGCTGGTCGCGGAAGGTTTGTAGCGAAGCCCGTCCGTCGTTAGAGACGTGATCGGTTTCGTCAATCTCTTCAAGAGCGCGGGGCCAACGTCGGCACGTGCGGTCTCTCGCGTACGCCGAATCTACGCGATCGCGGGCGGCGACCGTAAACTTGCCGCCGGACATCTTGGCACGCTCGACCCTCAGGCGGCAGGGGTGCTTCCGGTGGCGATCGGAAAGGCGACACGCTTGATTCCGCTGCTGGAAGACCAGCGCAAAGGTTATGCCTTTACGCTCGTGCTCGGACGATCGACGACGACGCAGGATGCCCATGGCGAGACCGTCGCCGAGGGCGACGTTCCCGAAGCGTGGCCGCAACTTCTCAGCGAAGCGCTTCCCGGCTTTATCGGACGCATCGCCCAAACGCCGCCGATGTACTCGGCGGCTCATCATCAGGGACGGCGCCTCTACGAGCTCGCGCGCGAGGGAAAGAACGTCGAACGCAAGCCGCGCGGCGTGACGATCTACGGTTTGACGCTGCTCGGCACGCAGAGCGGCGGCGCCGCGACTGCGCGGATGCGCCTCGCCTGCAGCGAAGGCACGTACGTCCGAACGCTCTGCCACGATCTTGGGGGCGCGATCGGCGTTCCCGCGCATATGGGCGCGCTCGTTCGCGAAGCCAGCGGCCCTTTCGTGCTCTACGAAGCGCACACGATGGAGGAGATCGCCGAGGCGCCGGAGCGCGCCCTTATTGCGCCCGAGCATATCATCCCTTTTCCAACCATCGTCTTGGATCTGCGCGGCTCGACGGACTTTCGCGCGGGACGCGTCGTGCCGCTGCCGGCAGGCGCGACGGGACGCCACGTTTTCGTCCGCGACCACACACGCGTCCTCGTTGGTGTCGGCGAAGCGCTTGGAACGCTGCTCGCGCCGCGAAAGGTTTTTGTGTGAAGCTCAACCACGAACTCACGCGCGAGAACGAACGTCCGCTGGTCCTGACGATTGGTTTTTTCGACGGGTTTCATCTCGGCCATCGCGAGCTTGCGAAGGCGACGATGCGGCTGCGACGGCCGGGCTGGCGATCCGGCGTCCTGACGTTTGCCGAGCATCCCGCGGCGCATCTGCGCCCTGGAACCGAACCACCGCTGATCTCGACGCCGCAAGAGCGGCTCTGCCTTTTCGCGGGCGCCGGTTTTGAGGAGTGCTTCTTCATACGCTTCGACGAACGCATAGCCACGCTCTCGCCCGATGCATTTCTGAAGCTGCTCGTCGAACGAATGGGCGTCCGCGGCATCGTCGTCGGGGAGACCTTCCGTTTCGGGCATAAGCGAGCCGGCGATACGGCGTTGATGCGGGAGTTTTGCGCGGCGCGTGAAGTTGACGTCGTCGCGGTAGAGCCGGTGGCGGCGGAGGGTGAGCGCGTCTCCAGCACCCGAATACGGGGCTTGATCCAGCGCGGAGAGCTTGAGACGGCCGACCGTCTGCTGGGCGGCACCGGCTATGAAATTCGAGGTGCCGTCGAACTGGGAGCGGGGCGGGGGCACGCGCTGGGCTTTCCGACTGCAAACATTGGCGTTCCCGAAAAGTTGCTACCCAAGGATGGAGTCTATTCTGCGACAGCCCGGTACGACGGCCGCGACTACGCCTCACTCGTGTCGATCGGAAGCAATCCGCAGTTCGCAGGAGAGCGGCGCATCGTCGAGGCGTGGCTCCGCGACTTCCCCTACACGATTTACGGCCGGGAGCTTTGGTTGCGCGACCTGCGCTGGGTCCGCGAGCAGCGGCTTTTCCCCGACGTCGGCGAACTCGTCGCCCAGATGGAGCGCGACGTGGCTGCCGTCGGATATCCGGCGTATGGCTAATCGAGCGCGAGGGCTTGGCGTCCTCGCACTGTGCATCCTAGGGGCCTGCGCGCGCGGCGGAACGGGCTCGACGCAGATTGCCGCAGTGGGACAGCCCGCGCCCCCGTGGAGCGAACCGAGCCTGCCCGGACCGACGCTCTCGCTCGCGAGCCTGCGCGGCAAGGCCGTTTACTTGAATCTTTTCGCGAGTTGGTGCGACCCGTGCAACGAGGAGGCTCCGGCGATCAGCGCTCTGCAGCGCGACTACGGTGCCAAGGGGCTTCAAGTCGTCGGCGTCGACATTCTTGAGAACGCACGCAAGGCCGGCGAGTTCCGCCAGAAACACAGCTTGATTTATCCCGTCGTCGTCGACAGCGGAACCGTGCGCGATCAATACCGCGTCAATGGGCTCCCGGTCCACGTATTCATCGGCAGGGACGGCATCGTGAAGCGGATCGTCGTCGGCGAGATGTCCCCGCTCGAGATGCGACACAGCGTCGAGCGCTTATTACAGTAGGCGATGGTTTCGTTCGCACGCCGACCCGCGGTCTGGAGCCTGGCCGCAGCGCTAGCCGCGGCTTCGACGAGCGGATGCTCCGGCGCCGGCCAGTCGGGTGCGATGATGCCGCTCTCCAACGCCGGCGGTACGAACGGAAGCGGCGTGATGGGAAATGCAGTCCTGCGAATTTTCGTGCCGACGGTCCCGCCGAACGCCTTCGGTAGGCCTCCTACTGCGCTTCCGCCGCCGCAAAACACCGCGCCGACCGGCCCCATTTCGCTAAACGGCGCGCCCGGACTCGGCACATTTCCAACGCCCGTTCCGACATCGGCGGCCGTGACGCCGACGTCGCCGCCTCCGCCGGGAGCGCAAGTTCTCTCGATCAACTTCGCCGGCCCAACCACGATCAGTCAAGTCGTGACCGTCGGACCGAATGCGGGCGGCTGTACTCCCGCAGCGGGCGGCACGTCTTGCCAGGTCTCACTTTCGATTCCGGTGGGAACGTACGTAGGAACGATCGGCGCTCCCAATGCCGGCACGCCGGTCGCGGTCGCATTTACGGTCGCGCCGAACGGACAGAACGTCTTCGGTATCACGACGGGCGGCGTGCCCGCGTCGCTCGCGATCGTGGCGGCCTCGTCGCTTAGCGCCGAAAACGCGCAGGGAGAGTTGGATCTGTACGGCGCGGGCCGCCATCCGGTTCTGGTGGAAACGCTCGACGCGAATCAAAACGTCATCGTCGGCGGCGGCCAGGGTACCTTTGCGCTGAATCAGGCGGGTGGGTCTCTGCCGCTGACGGTGGCCCAAGCCGCGACGTTCGCGCCGAATCTGTTCTACATTTCGTCGTCCGCTTCGCCAAGCGCAAACTCGGCGTATCTGCGCGCATCGGCGACGTATTCCGGTCCCAACAGCCCGTGCTCGCAGCCCAATGCGGTATGCAGCGGATCGACGCGCGTCGGCCTTCGCCAAATCCTCGCGGTCGCAAACTCGAACGCGAACGACGTCACGATCTACGTAAACGGCGCGAACCTCCCCTTGACGACCGTCCAAAGTGCGATCTCGGCTCCGCAGGCTTTGGCCTTCGACTCGACCGGCAATCTGTTCGTCGCGAACCTGCCGGGAAGCGTCACCGTGTACGCGCCGGCGTACGGCGGCGTCTCATCGACGATCGCCACCGGCGTCAATCATCCTCAGGCGCTCGCGCTGGACCCTCGTGGAGATCTGTTCGTCGCCAACGGCAGCGGGAGCAACACCGTTACCGTCTACTCACCGCCCTACGGCGGTTCGCCGATGGCGACGATTTCATCGGGCGTTGGAGACCCGGTCAGCGTCGCCGTCGACCAGAGCTCCGATCTGTTCGTCGTCAATCAAGCGTCGAACACCGTGACCATCTATCAGCCGCCCTACGTTTCCGCGCCCACGGTAATCTCTAAGGGGCTCAACGCTCCGAACTCGCTGGCCCTCGATCAGCGCGGGAATCTCTTCGTGGCGAACCTAAACTCGACGCCCAACTCGGTCGTCGAGTTTTCACCGCCGTTTTCAAGCCAAAGCGGTCCGGTTGCGACGATCACCAACGGCGTAAACGAGCAGGGTGCAATCGGCCTCAGCGGCGCCGCGAACCTCTTCGTCCCCAATCAAGGCGCAAACACCGTGACGGAGTACGTCGCGCCCTACAGCGGGGCGCCGGCGACGATCTCCGGCGGTCAGAGCCAGCCGGTGGCACTCGCGATCGACGGCCTCAATAATCTCTACGTTGCCAACTACGGCAACAACACGGTAACGGTATACGCGCCACCCTACGTCAGCGGATCGTGGACCGCAATCAGCAACGGCATCAGCCTCCCGCTTGCGCTCGCCCTCTCGCCGGCGACGAACGCCGGGGCAGCGGTGCTGCCATAGGCGAAGGTTCTCGCGCCTTCCGCATCCGGCTTCGGCGCTCGGCCAGACGGTCCTCACCGGAATGTAATCGCCTCGACGCTCTGCGATTGAGTTCAGCCGGAGGCCCCGGCACGTTAGGCGGCGCGAACCTGTAGGGCGTCGCCTTCCAGCGTGACGCGCGCCGCCGAGCCGTCGCGTAGTTCACCTCGGAGCAGTGCGGTCGAGAGCGGCGTCGACACGTAGTGCGAAACGGTCCGCGCGACGTAACGAGCCCCGCTTCCGGCACCCATCGAGACGCGGGCGAGATAGAGCTTCGCGTCGTCGGAGAGATCGAGCTTCACGTTGCGCGCGCCGAGGCGCTCTGCGAGCGCGTCGACGTGGATCGTGACGATCGTTTTGATTTGCGCGAGGCCGAGTTCCTCGAACGGAACGATCTCTTCGATGCGATTGAGCAGTTCGTTTCGTAAAGCGAAGGACAGCTCGTCCTCCGCGAGGTTGGTCGTAAGGATGATGATCGTATGCCGAAAGTCGATCGTGCGCCCCTTGGCGTCGGTCACGCGGCCCTCGTCGAGAATCTGCAACAGAATCGCTGCCACTTCGGGGTGCGCCTTTTCGAGTTCGTCAAAGAGTACGACGCAATACGGCCGCCGGCGCACCGGCTCGGTGAGCTGGCCCGGTTCGTCGTGCCCCGCGTATCCCGGCGGCGCGCCGAGGAGTCGAGAGACGCCGTGGGCTTCGGTGAACTCCGAAAGATCGACGCGAACCAGCGCGCTCTCCGTGCCGAAGAGCGCCTCCGCGAGCGCCTTGGCGAGCTCCGTCTTGCCGACGCCGCTCGGACCGCGGAACAGGAAGGTGCCCAGCGGCTTTCGCGGATCGTGCAGTCCGGTGCGTGCCCGGCGTATCGCCGCTGAGACCGAGGCGATGGCGCGCTCCTGTCCGATGACGCGTTTGGAGAGGATCTGCTCGAGCTCGAGCAGCCGGTTTGCCTGGGATTCGGTGAGCGAGCTTTGCGGAATTCCGGTCCAGCGCGTCACAACGGCGGCGACGTCATCGGGCGTTACGGCCGGAGATACGACGGCGCCTTTGTTCGAGAGAGCGACCGACGCGGCGGCCTCGTCGACGAGATCGATTGCTTTGTCGGGTAAAAAACGGTCCGCGATATAGCGCGCCGCAAGCTGCGCCGCAACTTCGACCGTTTCGTCGGGAATCGTAACGTGGTGGTGCGTTGCGTAACGCTGACGCAGTCCGCGCAGAATTTCGATCGTTTGCTCGATGCTGGGCTCTTCGATCATCACCGGTTGGAAGCGGCGTTCGAGTGCCGCATCCGACTCGACGTATTTCCGGTACTCGTCGAAGGTCGTCGCGCCAATACACTGCAGATCGCCGCGCGCGAGTTCCGGCTTGATCATCGAGCTCAGATCGAGCGGCGCGCCTTCGGCGGCGCCGGCTCCCACCAAGGTGTGGAGCTCGTCGATGAAGAGCACCACGTCGCGGGCGCTGCGTTTGACCTCGTCGAGAATTCGTTTGACGCGCCCTTCGAACTCACCGCGATACTTCGTACCGGCAACCAGCGGCCCGAGCGAGAGCGCGAGCAGCCGTTTCCCACGCAGCGAATCCGGCACCTTTCCCGACGCAATGCGTTGCGCCAAACCTTCGACGACCGCCGTCTTTCCGACGCCGGGCTCCCCGACGAGACACGGGTTGTTCTTGCTGCGGCGCGCGAGGATTGAAATGACGCGCTCGATCTCGGCGTCGCGCCCGATCACGGGATCGAGCTTGCCCTCACGCGCGAGCTGCGTAAGGTCGCGCGAGTAGGCGGCCAGCGTCGGCGTTCCGCCGCGCAAGCGCTTCCCGAGCCCTTCGAGCGGCGAGTCGCTGCCCGAGCCTTGGAGCTTCTCCGCCAGCAGCGCGCTGCCGGCGATGAGGCCGGCCGCCGCCAGCGCCGCGCCGACGAAGGGAAGCGCGCTCGCGATCGTCCGCTTTTGCGCACAAATGCCGCAGAGCCGACGACCGCCAAGCGTGGTCACCGAGGGGCGCTCGGCGCAGAGTTCGCATTCGCGGTTCATTACCGGAGTCTACTACATCGGGCGCTCCGGGGTTTCGCCTGCCGGAAAAGCCTCACGGCTCCGCGCTAAAGACGACCGTGACCGAGACGCTGACGCTGACGTTGGACTGATCGAAGACCGTCGGAGCGGCCGCTCTGGCCATCGCGCCCATCGGCACGGGCGGACCAACCATCCCGCCGTTCTGCAACTCGATGCTTTTCACCGAGACGATGCGCAGGTTCGCCGTGCGTGCCAGGGCTTGTGCGGCACCGCGCGCGTCCGCTTCGGCCTTGGCGATCGCCTGAGCGCGGGCCGCACTCGAATCGGCAAGCCCAAACGAGACGCCGTTGATCGACGTCGCGCCCGCGCCGATGCAGGCATCGCTGACCGCGCCCGCTTTACCGATGCTGCGCACCTTCACCGAAAACGTGCGGGAGACCGTGTACCCGTATCGCTCTCCGTTTGGGGCCGGCGGCATCACTTGCGGCGGCGGATTGTAATTGACGTTGTAGTACGAAAGCGTAACGTCGCCCCTGGCGATGCCGAGCTTCTCCAGCGCCGCGACGATGCGTTCGTAAATTTGCGAGTTCTGCGATACGGCGTCTTCCGCGCGCGTCGCGTTGGTATCGACCGCTGCGTTAACGGTTGCCATGTCCGGCGGAAGCGAGACGCTGCCGGTACCCGAGGCGGTGATCTCCGTAACGCCGGTCTGTGCGGCCAAGGCGCCCGCAGTTGTTGCCGCGACCGCAAAGAGCAGGCAAAAGAATGTACGCTTCATAATACGACAAACGTCCACCGTTCGGGCGCCCTCTCCCTGTTTGCGGCGCAAGCCCGAGGCGTGGATCGAGAGGCGAAACGGAGCGTCTCGGCCCTCGAGGGAGGAGAAAACCTTGGGATTTTTTGCTTGGATTATTTTCGGATTAGTCGTGGGCCTCGTCGCTCGCTGGATCGTACCCGGCGAGGGCCCCGGAGGCGTCATCGGCGACATCATCATCGGCATCATCGGCGCGGTGATCGGCGGCTGGCTCTACGGTTGGTTTGGACACGCCGGCGTTAGCGGGTTCAACTTGCCGAGCATGGTCTGCGCGTTGATCGGCGCGGTCGTTCTCCTGTGGCTGATTCGCATGGTGCGCGGGCGCTCGTCCGCCTGAAGGTTGCGGCGATTCGTCGAGGGAAGTTGACCCCGTCATGGCCTACGTCATCACCGAACCGTGCATCGGTACCAAGGATAAATCGTGCGTCGACGTGTGCCCGGTCGACTGCATTCACGGCAAGGATGAAGACGAGATGCTCTACATCGATCCTGAGGTTTGCATCGACTGCGGCGCCTGCGTCTCGGCCTGCCCGGTAGAAGCGATCTTCGCCGACTCGGACCTGCCGGAAAAGTGGCAGCAGTTTACCGCGATCAACGCCGACTACTTCAAGAAAGTATGAACCCGACTCTCTCTCCCGACGCCTTCAATACGTTCTTCGCTTGGGCGCCGTGGGTTATTGGGCTTCTGATCTATCTTACGTTCTTTATCGCGAAGCGGCACGAACGCGCTCCCGCCCACGCCTCCTCATCGAGCGGCGAGACCTTTGCTTGTGCGCAATGCGGGCGTCGCGGCGCGCGCGACGCGATGGTCGCGCAAGATCATGGCGGTGCAGTATCCTACGTGTGCGGCGACTGCGCGACCGCGCAAGTCGCTCACTAATACTCAGAAACTTTGAGCTAGTCCGCGTCGGTACCGCGTAATTGAAGAAGCTCCGGCAAGCCCGGAGCTTCATTTATGATCGACGGTGAGATTTAGTAGTTTTACGATCGAGTCTGACCACGTTTGAGTTCGGGGCACACTGCGGCTCCGGGGCCTGTGAAGGAGGAGCGGAGCCACGGATGGCGGGAGCGACGGCGAACGTCCCGGGAGTCGCGGTGTGCCTCGAACTCAAACCCGTCCCTGCTCCTGCCCGTAGTCTGCCAAAACTTCGTGTATCCGCGACGCCATGCTCGTGGCCGCGTCCCACTTGCGCTGCCACATGTTGCGTCCGAAGATGAGGCCCGTGCAGCCGGCCGCCATCGCGACGTGCGCCTTGTGCACCGTCGCGTCGTCGCCCATTTTGCTCCCGCCCGAAACGAGCACGAGGCTGCGCCCGGCGGAGCGCACGACCTTGCGAAGCCCTTCGACGTCGTCGAACGAGAGCGTGTCGTACGGCTTGGGCAGTTTTGCCGCGTCGTCGGCCTTCCAGACGGGCTCGTTGAGTTTGATCACGTCGGCGCCCATCTCGCAGGCGACCCGAGCCGCATAGTCGACGGCGTACAGCGAGTCGATTCCCCCCTTGGCTTTGATCGCCGCGCCGCGCGGGTATGCCCAGACGACTAGCGGCATGCCGTAGCGTTCGCATTCGCGCCGCACGTCGTTGCACTGGGCGATATCGAGCTCTTGCGAAGGACTGCCGACGTAGAGCGTGTAGCCGACGGCATCGGCTCCGAGGCGCACCGCATCTTCGACCGACGACGTCATCGGACTAAACGCCTCGTCGTCGGAGGGAATATTCGTCTTCCCATTTACTTTGAGTAGGAGGGGGACGCGTCCGGCATACTTCTTCTGATACTTCTCCGCTAAGCCGACGTGCAGCGCGACACCCGAAAAGTTCCCCTCGACGGCCAGCCGGTAGATCCAGTCGGTGTCGAGCGCCTCCGGGTTGTCGAAAAAATCGATCGGCCCGTGTTCGAGGCCTTGGTCGATCGGCAGCATCATCAGCGTCCCGTTCGCGGGTCCGTGCTCGTACATGAATTTGTGCAGGCGCGTGCGCTTGCCGATGGAGAGATTCATCTCATCGAAGGTAGGACGGACGATGGTAGGAGATACGGCGGCTGTCATAATGGCGCGCCCTTCGCCGGACCCCGGAGGTTATCCTGAGGCAACGACCAAATCGCCGCTCGTGATCACGCGGCTCGGGTTCATCGGTTTGGGCGCGATGGGGGAGCCGATGGCGCGCTCGCTGCGCCGCGCCGGCTACGAAGTTGCCGCGTCGGTGCACCGCAGTCGTGAGGCGCTCGAGCGCTTGCGCGGCGACGGAGTCGTCGAGGTCGCGGACCCTGCCGCCCTTGCGGCCGATTCGCAGGCGGTGATCCTCTGCGTTCCCGATGCCCCGCAAGTCGAGGAAGCGCTCTTCGCGGCGCGCGGCGTTGAGGAAGGCGCGAAGCCGGGTCTGCTTGTGATCGACATGTCGACGATCTCGCCGGTTGCCTCCCGCCGGTTTGCCGAGCGTCTGGCGAAACGGGACGTCGAGTTCGTCGACGCCCCCGTGAGCGGCGGCCCGTTGCGCGCTCGGGACGGAACGTTGACGATCATGGTGGGGGCCTCGCCCGACGCCTTCGAGAAGGCTCGGCCCGTCCTCACCGCGATGGGGACGCCCAACCACCTGGGGCCCGTCGGAATGGGAGAGACCGTCAAGCTGGTCAATCAGATCATCATTGCGAATGTGATGATCGCCAACGTCGAAGGCCTGATGTTTGCAAAAGAGGCGGGAGCCGATCTCGACGCGGTTCGGACGGTACTCGCCACGGCAACGGCTTCGAACTATATCCTGGAGAAATGGTTGCCGAAGGTGTGGCTTGCAGGGACTTTCGAGGGCGGTTTCGCACTCGATCTGTTGCGCAAAGACCTTGCAGCCGCGCTCGACGCCGCTCGTTCGGAGAACCTTCCCATGCCCGCGACGGGGCTCGCGTACCAACTCTACACTACTCGTAGCTCTCACGGAGACGGAGCGCTGGACTACAGCGCGATTGCGAAAACGTATGAACGGAATTGCGGAGCTTAAGGCGCCGCGGGGCGCCTCTTTCAAGAGTCCGGACTTCAATAAGAAAATTCTCGTCGTCGACGACGAGTCGGCGATCCTGCAGACCCTGCGGTTCAACTTGGAGCGTAGCGGCTATGCGGTCGTTACCGCGGGAGACGGCCGCACGGCGATCGCGATGGCGCAGCGCGAGCAACCGGACCTAATCGTCCTGGACATCATGCTGCCGGTGCTCGACGGCGTCGAGGCGTGCAAAGAGATCCGGAAGTTCAGCCCGGTGCCCATCATTATGCTGACCGCCAAAGATCAGGAGATCGACAAGGTCTTGGCGCTCGAGCTCGGTGCCGACGACTATGTGACCAAGCCGTTTGCCCTCCACGAGTTCCTCGCTCGCGTGAAGGCGCGGCTGCGCCGGCAGAACGCGATCGCGCCGGGGCACGACGAGGCGATCGCCTTGGGAGAGATCGTCCTCGACCCGTCCCGCCAGCAACTGACGGTTCGCGGCAAGGACGTCGCGCTGGCGCCCAAAGAGTTCGGTCTGCTGCGCGTGCTGATGGAGAACCACGGTCGCGTCGTGACCCGCCAAACCTTGCTCGATAAAGTGTGGGGATACGATTTCGAGGGCGAGCAGCAGACGGTCAGCGTCCACATTCGCTGGTTACGCGAGAAGATCGAGGAAGATTCGCGGACTCCGCGCCATATTTTGACGGTGCGCAGCCGCGGCTACATGTTTAAGGCTTGACGCCGCTCTGGTGGTCGGTCCTGGCGTTGCTCGCCGGCATCGCCGCTGGTATGCTCATCGCTCGGCCTCGGGTCGCGCGACGGGAGAATGCGGCCTACCCGGCAGCGCCGGCACGGAGCGTCGCCGCGAGTCCTTCGCCCTCCGAGGCTCCGTTCGCGCCGTTGGTGCGCGCCTTGCCGATCGGCGTGATCCTCGTCGATCGAACCTGCCACATAGAGTTTGCCAACGCGGCGGCCGGGACGACCTTCGGCTTCGATCCGGCGCGGTCGATCGCGCTGCACATCATTGAGGCCGTACCGAACGTGGAGCTCGAACGCAGAATCGGCGACGCTTTGCGCGGCGAGGCATCGGTCGCCCCTCTCATGCTTACCGGTGCGCCCGGGCAGCGGACCTATCGCGTATCCGTCTATCCCCTGACCGACGACAATAGGCAGTCGCGCCGCGTCGTCGTCTTCTCCGACGATCAGACGGCTCTCGTTCGGCTCGACCGGGCGCGTAAGGAGTTTCTTTCAAACGTTTCCCACGAGTTACGCACGCCGCTCTCGTCGATTAAGCTGATGCTCGAGACCGTTCTCGAAGCTCCGGAAGAAGAAGCTCGAGATCTCTTCGTTCCCCAGGCTCTCGCGCAAGTCGATCGCTTGAACGCGCTAGTCGGGCAGTTGCTCGAGCAGGCCCGCGCCGAGTCGGGGCAGATGCAGCTCGCGCTGCGCGACGTCGATTTGGAGGAGGTTGCGCGCCCGATCGTCGCGTCTTTCGAACAGCAGGCCTCGAATAAGGGCGTCTCCCTCGAACTTGCCGCGCTTCGCCCCGTCCGGGTCGAAGCCGATCCCGACCGGCTGTCGCAAGTATTCGTCAACCTCATCGACAACGCGCTGCGTCATACATCGGAGGGCGGCCGCATTCGGGTAGAGCTCGACGCACGGGACAGCGACGCGGTGCTGCGGGTGCGCGACACCGGCGAAGGAATACCCTATCGAGATCTGCCGCACATCTTCGAGCGTTTTTACGTCGTCGACCGATCGCGAACGCGCGGCAGCGGGGGCGCCGGCCTGGGTTTGGCGATCGTGAAGGGCATCGTCGACGCGCATGGCGGCGCGATCTCCGCCGAGTCCATGCTTGGACGCGGCACGGCATTTACGATCCGCTTACCGATCATGCGAATCAAGCGAGACGCCTCGTGAGGCTTAACCTTCTTAACGGTGACGGGCCCGGCGCGTGGGCCTGACGAACAGCACACCCCGATGTACGCCAGGACCGCAGAGCCGGCAATGCTTTCGACGGACGTGAAGCTCAGCGTCGAAAAACTCGACGTGTACTACGGCCAGTTTCACGCGATTCGCAATGCATCGCTGGCCGTACCGGTGAATCGCGTCATGGCGCTGATCGGTCCGTCGGGATGCGGCAAGTCGACGTTCATTCGTGCCCTCAATCGCATGCACGACTTGACGCCGGGTGCGCGCGTCGAGGGACACGTCTTGCTGGACGATCGAGATATTTACGCACCCGACGTCGACCCGGTGACGATCCGGTATCGCATCGGCATGGTCTTCCAGCGGCCGAACCCTTTTCCAAAGTCGATCTTCGATAACGTCGTCTACGGGCCGAGCATCCACGGAGAGACGAATCGGGCGGCGCTGATGGAGATCTGCGAGCGCAGTCTGCGCCGCGCGGCGCTTTGGGATGAGGTGAAGGACCGGCTCGACCGCTCGGCGCTGGCGCTCTCCGGCGGCCAGCAGCAGCGTCTCTGCATCGCCCGTTGCCTCGCCGTCGATCCTGAGGTGATTCTGATGGACGAGCCGGCCTCCGCGCTCGATCCCATCGCGACGAGCAAGATCGAAGACCTCATCGACTCGCTCAAAAAGGAATACACGGTCGTCATCGTGACCCACTCGATGCAGCAGGCCGCCCGGATAAGCGACAACACGGCCTTCTTCCTGCTGGGCGAGCTGTTGGAAACCGACACCACGGCCACGATCTTTACCAAGCCGAAAGACAAGCGAACCGAAGACTATATTACCGGGCGCTTCGGCTAAAGCTTTCAATAACAAGTCTTAAGACGACCTTAATAAGCGGTCGCTAGACTAGTAGGCAGTCACCCTCTCGTCATTTCTCAGGAGAGAGCATATCGTGTCATTTACTTTGGCTCGCGCCGGCCTACTGGCGGCGGCGATGCTTCTGAGCGGCTTGTCCCCGGCACTGGCGGAAACACAGGCAACGCCGGTCGCCCAGGCGAGTACGCCGGACTTCGGCAGCCCGCCCTCCGGCCAAATTCCGATCCTCTACAACGATCGTCACGTCTACGCGAAACCCGACGTCCTCAAGCAGGGCCGGGTGCTGGCGGCCTACGCCAAAGGCGGAACGATCTACCTGCCGTTGCGCTCGATGTTCGAACAGATGGGCGCCACGGTC
>DATAQH010000109.1:0-11571 GCA_036264815.1 Candidatus Cybelea sp. | reverse complement strand
CGAGAGCGCGTCGCGCACCGCGCTTTGCGCGAGCGCGCTCGTGGCGAACGCGACTCCTTCCCCCTGCGCGGTCGAGATCCCGAGCGAGTCGCCGGCTAGCGCGAAGGCGACGCTTTGCGCGCCCGCATACGCTTCGAGCTCGCCGGCGAGTGCGGCAAACTCGGGCGGATCGACGCAATGAACGTAGCTGCGATAGTTGCCGGTCAGCTTGGTGACCGATTCGAAGAGCGGAAGGTCCGAGGGCGGCGAGAGCTTGCCGAGCAGCGTTTTGAATTCGAGCTCGCGGAAGAGCGGATAGAGGCTTGCGTCGTCGGGAGCATCGTAGCGGCTCGCATCCCAATCGACCATTAGCGGCAAGTCGCGGCGAACGACGGAGACGGCACGGCAGAGACATGCTTGCTGTCCGTACTCTTCGATCAAACGCGTGAGCTTCGGGTTGCCGGCTAGCTCGGGGTTTGCAATCAATGCGTCGAGCGAACCAGCCGCCGCAAGCAACCTGCTGGCGGTCTTCTCTCCGACGCCCGGGATGCCGGGCAAATTGTCGGACGGGTCGCCCTTGAGGCCCCGGTAATCCGGAAGCTGTGTGGGGTCGAGGCCGAAGCGTTCTCGAACGGCCGGCGGATCGTAGCGTCCGAGTTCGGTAATACCGCGCCGGGTGACGAGCACCGTCGTACGTTCGTCGACGATCTGCAGCAGATCGAGATCTCCCGTGACGACGATCGTCTGCTCTCCCGCCTCTTGTGCCTGCCGCGCGAGCGTTGCGATAACGTCGTCGGCCTCTTGTCCTTCGATCTCGACGATCGGAATGCCGTACGTCGCCAGAACGCGGCGAACCAGCGCGAACTGACCGCGCAGGTCGTCGGGCATCGCGCGTCGTTGCGCTTTATACTCTGCGAAAAGCGCGACGCGTTCGGCAGGCATTCCTTTGTCGAATGCCGCGAGTACGTGCGTCGGACGCTCGTCGGCGATGAGCTTGTTGAGCATCATCGTGAAGCCGTACACCGCATTGATCGGCGTCCCGGTGCTCGTCGTGAGGCCGGGAAGCGCAAAGAATGCGCGGTAAACCAGGCCGTAGGTATCGAGCAGCATCAACGCCACGATTCAGCGCACTTCCATCGTCGTCGATCCGGCGCTAACGCTTCCGTCATCGGCAATATCGAGTACGGAGACCACGTACCGGCCGCTCGCCGGCAGGTCGAATGCGATTCCGTTGCCATTACTGCGAACGACCTTCCATGCGACCGTTTCCGTTTCGGCCTGCGCCAGGGACTCGTCCGGCGGCTGCGAGCGCCGCACAAAGCCGAGGACCTGCGCACGGTTTCCGGTTGAATCGACGCATGGATGCCAGGTGAGATCCTCGGGAGCGCTGTCCTGCGTGCTGGTAAGGCCGATCGCTAGCAGAGCCGGCGCGGAAGAGAATAGCGCGGCGCCCGACGGCGCACCGCGGCTGACGCGCAGCACGAGCGTTCCCTTCTCCGTGCCGGCGCCGTCTAAGGAGGCGCGCGCCGGTTCGCCGGTGGTGAAGCGGTCGGCGTGCAGCGTCAGTTCGGAGAGATGCGGGCGCCCCGGCGCGGAGAGGATGAGCGGAACCGTGCTCCACTCGATCGCACCGCCGTGGACGAACGCCGCCCCAACGCGCAGGTCGCCGGCCGCGTCGATCGCCCGCACGCGCGCCACGGCATGGCCGCCGGCGGTGCGAACGACGCCGAACTGTACGCCCAGCGCGCTCTCATAACTGATCAGTGCTTCACCCTGTGAGCCCGGGGCGTCGGCATCGACGGTTATTTGCTGTCCGGCGCGAACGTCGCCGGGGCCCAGCGAAATCCGGACGTTGGGGCTTCGTCCATCCGCGGACGGGGCCGACGCCTGCGGATCGACCTGGACCTGGGCGCCGTCGGTCGCGCGACCGCCGTGGTCGACGGATGCAAAGATCAAGTTCGTGCCAAGCTCGGGCGAGTTGAAGCTTCCTCTTGCGTGACCTTGCGCGTCGAGCACGATCTGCTGTTCCTGCGTGGAGCCGCCGTGCACGAGGTCGACGCGTACGCTCGCCCCTGGCAGCGGTTTACCCTCGATCGTTTCGGCGTTCACGTCGAAGGTCAGCGGCGAGCCGAGACTCTGCTCCGTCCGATCGACGCGCAGATCGATCGCCGCATCCGCCGTCGGAACGACGACGCGCGTCTCCGCAGTCGCTCCGCCCGAATCAACCAGGATGCCGTAGGTCGACCCAAGATTGTCGTCAGGGCGGGGGATCGTAACGGTCGCATTGCCGCCGGCGTCGACGCGAACCGATTGCGCGCTCCACTTGGTCGTGGCCCAGGGCGTCGTTTCCGGCGCGGCACCGAGATAGACGTGCGGCGAACGCACGGCCGTCACGTCGACGAGCACGTTGCCGCGGGAGGCATGTACGAGCAGCGGAACGTCTCGACGATAGTCGCACAGACCGTTGCATGCGGAACGCACGTCGAGCGAAAGGTCGCCGGCATTTGCGTCGACCTGCACGGTCGCACCGCCCGCGCCGCCGGCCGCTTGCGCCAATACCGTATAGTCGCCCGCAGCCGCATCCGCGGGCACGGCCAGCTCGCCGGCGAAGGCGCCGGCTTCGTCGACGGCGACGCGATGCGAGACGAGCATGCGCGCGCCGTTTCGTAGCGAGATGAGCGCGCTGCCGCCTCCGGCTCGCAAGACGCCGCCGGCGCGCGTCCGGACGAAGCCCACGACATGCACTACCCCGCCGGCGTGAACGACGGCCGAATCGGTACGCACCCCGACGATGGCGCCCGGGACCGGAGCCTGGGGGAGCGGGCTCAAAAATGCATAGCTATTGCCCCACTGTGCCAGCGCGAAGACCGGACGCGAAGCCCGGTTCCAGCGCACGGCACCCTGCGCGTCCGTCTGACTCGTCACGAACACATTGTTGACAACCAGCTGTAGCCGCATCCGTTGCACCGGCGCTCCGGTTCCCAAATCCACACCGTAGAAGAGCGAGCCGCCCGGCGTCTCTTTACAGAACAGGCCGACGCGCGAGCGGTTGATCCAAACCTGTTCGCCGACATCGCCGCGCCGGGCTTCGACGACAAAAAAACCTTCGCGCGCTCCCAGCGGAACGCTCACTTGGCTCGACTGAAACTGATAACCGCCGGGCGGCGTGAAGTTGAACGTAGCGATCGCGCGCCGGTGCGCCGTGCCGATCGGGCGCGGGTTGAAGTTTGCGCCCGCGGTCAGCACATCGGCGGGATCGACCGCATATACCGCAAAGGCAACCGGTGCGCTCGAGTACGTATCGAGCCGAACGGTCGCGGGCTTCCACGGCACGCTCGAATCGGCAGCAAAGAGTTGGAAGTACGAGTCCAGGCGGTGGAGGTCGACGATCGGCCGCTCGGCTTGTGCGGCGGAGACGTTGAGCGCGAAGACGAGAAAAGCAGCGGCGGCGACCAGACGAAAGGGCATCGGTCTGCGCTGCTTCGGCAGGTCGAACTACGAGGCCCGCGTAAAGCGCAGTATCGTGGACGAACAGGCGGCAGGCGAACGGCCCACCTCGACGCGGTGCCGTTTCTGCGGCTTCGAAGAGGGTGGAGACGAAGCTCGCAGCGTGCGGGAAAAGCCGCATTTGCAGGTCGTCGTCGCTTGCGGATCGTGCGGTCACCCGTTCGCCGTACTCTCGCGCAACTAGTGGGTCGCGTAGCGTCGTTGCGTAACGTCCTGCTCGCGCTCGTGCTTCTGGCCGGGGCCGCACCGCTCTTGGCCGCGACGCCGTCACCCGCACCGATGCTCAAACCGGTTCTTCCGAAGATTCCGCTGCACACCGAAGTCGTCGTCGAGGTCAACAAATACGGGCAAGTCGTGCGCGTCAAGTCGACGAAGCCGTGCAAGGTCCAGACGTTCAACGTTCAGACGTTTGGCAACGCACTGCAGATGTGGATTCGCAAGCCCGACGGCACGGCGACGGTCGGCCTGTACCGCGTGAACTACGACTACGACCCGAAAACGCAGAAGGTCGCGCGACGCATCGCGCTCATCTCGGCCGGCGGCAACTGGGGGAACGAGGAAGGCGCCGCCAACGTCATGATGGATACGGCGCGTAAGCAGGCTCTCGAAATGGAGCATAAGTCGCAGCAGCAGACCGAAAAACTGCCGTCGCTCAACGATATCCGCGGCAGCTCGCCGACGCCGAAGCCGCTGCCGGCAGCCACACTACCTCCGATTTGAAGTTCGTGACGTATCGGCCCGCAGACGGCCGACCGCGTCCCGGTGTACTCGAAGGTTCCTCGATCCGCCCGATCGCTACGCCAACGTTGCGCGACTATCTCGAGCTGGCACCCCACGAACGCATCGCGTGGCACACCGGCGACGAGCTCGTCGCGCTCTCCGACGTGCAGCTCGAGGCTCCCGTTCGTCCCTCCCGCAACATCTTTTGTGTCGGACGCAACTATCTGGAACACGCCAAGGAAGGCGCGCGCGCGGTGGGGCGTCCGCTGAAGCTTCCCACGCTGCCGACCTTCTTCACCAAGGCGCCGACCGCCATCGCCGCGCCCGATGCCACGTTACATTTGAGCCGTGCGGTTTCGGCGGAATTTGACTTCGAAGCCGAGCTGGCAATCGTCATCGGGATGGAGTGTAAAGACGTCGCGCCCGACGAGGCTCTTCACACCGTCTTTGGCTATACCGCCTTCAATGACGTGACCGCTCGCGACTTACAGCGCGAGTACGGCCAGTGGTTCAAGGGCAAGAGCCTCGACGACAGCGCACCGATCGGTCCGTGGGTCGTAACCCCCGAAGAACTGCACGATCCACAGCGTTTGGACGTACGCCTGCACCGCAACGGCGTCGAAAAACAGCACGCCAATACGTCGGCCATGATCTTTGCGATTCCCCGGCTGATTGCCGAGCTCTCCAAGGGCATGACGCTCCTGCCCGGCGACGTCATCGCAACCGGGACCCCGGAGGGAGTCGGCTTCGCAAGAAACCCGCCCGAATTTCTCGCCGACGGGGATCTGCTCGAAGTCGAGATCGAGGGCATCGGCGTCCTGCGAAACCGGATAAGCATCGCCTAAGGGCGCGCAACGCTCGAAAGGGCGCCGCCCCTTTAGGGCAAATGCCCCGCGCTATGATCGTTGCCGTTCCCCGCGAAGCCGCGGTTAAGGAGCGCCGGGTGGCGCTCGTGCCCGAAACGGTCTCCAAGTTCACCGGCGCCAACGTTGCCGTCAGCGTGCAGCGCGGCGCGGGGGAGTCTGCCTCGTTTCCGGACGATCTCTACGTGCAGGCCGGAGCCTCGATCGCCGACGATACCGCTTCGCTGGCGGCAGCCGCCGACGTCTTCGTCACCGTCGGGCGTCCCGGCGACGACGCGATCGCGGCCATGCGCCCCGACAGCGTCGTGGTCGGTTTCTTCAATCCGCTGGGAGATGCCGCGTTTACGCAGCGCCTGGCCGCTGCAAACCTTACGGCGCTTGCGATGGAGATGATCCCCCGCATCACTCGCGCGCAGTCGATGGACGCACTCTCTTCGCAGAGCAACATCGCCGGCTACAAGGCGGTCCTGCTCGCCGCGGCCACGCTGCCGAAGTTTTTCCCAATGCTGACGACCGCCGCCGGAACGATCCGGCCGGCGAAGGCGCTGATCCTCGGCGCCGGAGTCGCGGGTTTGCAAGCCATCGCCACCGCGCGTCGACTCGGCGCCGTCGTGAGCGGCTACGACGTGCGCGCGGTCGTAAAAGAACAGGTTGCCTCGCTCGGCGCGACCTTCCTCGAGTTTGATCTGGGAGAGGACGCGCAGGCGGCGGGAGGATACGCCAAAGAGCTGACGCCCGAGCAGCAGGAACGCCAGCGCGCGTGGATGGTCGAACAGATCGGCGCCAACGATGTCGTGATCACGACGGCGTTGGTTCCGGGGCGCAAGGCTCCCGTCTTGATTACCAAGGCTGCGGTCGAGGCGATGAAGCCAGGGAGCGTCATCGTCGATCTCGCCGCCGAAGCCGGCGGCAACTGCGAGCTGACGGTCGCCGATCAAGTGATCGCCACGCCGAACGGCGTAACGATCGTCGGCACGACGAATCTCCCCAGCACGATGCCAGCCGATGCCAGCCGGCTCTACTCGCGCAACGTACACGCGCTGCTTTCGCCTTGGATCAAGGACGGAGCGCTCGAGATCGACATGAACGACGAGGTCGCAAAGGGTGCAGTCGTTGCACGCGGCGGCCGCGTGCTTCTCGGAGGAAACGCTTCGTGACCGACGTTTCGCATCTCGTCGAGCTCCTAACGGTGCTCGTCCTAGCAATCTTCGTCGGCTTTGAGGTCATCTCGAAAGTGCCGACGACCCTGCATACGCCGCTGATGTCGGCAACCAACGCGATCCACGGGATCGTCCTCGCGGGCGCGATCGTCATCGTCGCCGCGCTGGAGGGCGTCCAGCACGGCGTGGTCTTGACGACGCTCGCGGTCGCGGCGGTGACGCTCGGCGCGATCAACGTCTTCGGCGGGTTTGCGGTCACCGAACGAATGCTGCAAATGTTCAAGCGCAAGGGTGACGGCAAATGAGCGTTTGGATCGATCTCGCCAACCTCGTCGCCATCGCGCTTTTTATCTACGGACTCCACGAACTGAGCTCGCCGGCGACCGCGCGCCGAGGCAATCGCTACGCAATGCTCGGAATGGCGATCGCGCTCGCGGGCATTCTCGTGCGAACGCAGGCGATCGGTTGGCAATCGGTCGTCGCAGGCGTCGTCATCGGCGGCGCGATCGGCATCTACGCGGCGCTCAAAGTACGTATGACCGCCATGCCGCAAATGGTCGCGCTCTACAACGGGGCCGGCGGCGGAGCGGCCGCGCTCATCTCGACCGTCCAATACTTCGTCGCGTCGTCGGGTGCGGGCCTCAACGGCGTCGTTTCCGTCTCCCTCGTGCTCTCGGCGATCATCGGCGCGATCAGCTTCTCCGGCTCGATCATCGCCTTCCTCAAGCTGCAAGAAGTGATGACCGGGCGTCCGATCACCTATCCGGGACAGCAATTCGTTAACGGCATCGTTTTGCTGGCGATTCTGGGGCTGGGCGTATGGTTTGTCGCCACGCTGGGAGTCTTGCCGCTGTGGGCGTATCCCTTGTTGCTGCTGGCGGCGCTGCTGCTCGGCGTTCTCTTTGTCTTGCCGATCGGCGGCGCCGACATGCCGGTCGTCATTTCGCTGCTGAACTCGTTTACGGGCGTCGCGGTAGCGATCACCGGCTTCGAGATCGACTCGACCCTGTTGATCATCTGCGGCGCGCTCGTCGGTGCGAGCGGCACGATCTTGACGGTCGCGATGAGCCGCGCGATGAACCGCCCGCTTACCAACGTTCTGTTCGGCGCCTTCGGCTCGGCCGGGGGAACGGAAGTGGCGAGCTCGGGCGGACCGCAGCAAATTCGCGCGACCAGCGCCGACGACGTCGCCGTGATGCTCGCCTACGCCGCCAAAGTGGTCTTCGTACCGGGCTACGGAATGGCGGTCGCACAGGCCCAGCATAGTGTCAAAGCGCTCGCCGATCAGCTCGAGAAACGCGGCGTAAAGGTCCTGTATGCGATCCATCCGGTCGCCGGCCGCATGCCGGGGCACATGAACGTACTGCTCGCCGAAGCAAACGTTCCCTACAATCAGCTGCTCGACATGGAGGACGTCAACGCGGAGTTTCCAACCGCCGACGTCGCGCTGGTCATCGGCGCGAACGACGTGACCAATCCCGCGGCCCGCAACGTCACCAGCTCGCCGATCTACGGCATGCCGATCCTCGACGTCGACAAGGCGTCCAACGTCGTCGTTCTCAAACGTTCGATGCGGTCCGGCTTTGCGGGCATCGAGAATCCGCTCTACGAGATGCCGAATACGTCGATGCTCTTCGGCGACGCCAAAGCCTCCGTAGACGGCCTAACTGCCGCCGTCAAAGCGGTGTAAGGCGCCTCGATCTAGCGGCCCGAACGTAAAGCCGTCGTTTGAAAAGACGATGTGGGCGTGCGACGAACTAATCCCAAGAACCCGGATCTGAAAATCTGCCGTCCCGTCTTTCACGAGCCAGTCTCCAGCGACGTCGCCGAGGTGTAGCTCGAACGCGCCGGTAAAGCTGAGGGCCGAGCTCGCACCCAGACGAAAATCCATCGTGCAAAAACGCATCGTTTTCGTATCGACGATCACCGCCGTAAGCGGATGATGATCGGGATCGCGCCGCGCCTTCAGGAGCAGCCTGTGGCCCGGTGCGCCGTCCGAACACGCGGCGAATCCGCCGTCGGTTATATCGTACCCTCCGGGATCGATCGCCGTTACGGTCGCGATCGTTCGAAGGGCGTTCGCCGATGCCGTGGGTGCCGGAGAAGACGTCGCCGCTACGGCGCCAGAAGCGCTATCGCCGTGCTCGGCCGGCGGACCGTCGAATCCGTACTTCATCCAGGCCGCTATGCCGCTCCACGTCGGATTGAACAGCGGGATCCGCACGCGACTCGGCGTTGCTCCAATAAGCGCGGTTACATCTCCAGTCGCCGCCGAGTACTGCGAATCGAACTCTTCCGAGGACTTCATCCCAGTGCCGTACCCGATGGCAAGGTCAGCCTCACCCCGATAGGGCCGGACGTCGAACTTCATTCCGGTGGCGGATATCTTCGTACGATACTGCGCGGCCAACGGCTGCGGCGCTTCACGCGTTGCGTGCAGCGCGTAGTCGTAGTAGGCGGTCGCGGCCGACGGCGCGGGCGCGACGTCGGCGAGCAGTACCGAAAGAGCGAGAAAAGGAAGCACTTTTTATCTCCAGAGCCGATAGCGTGCCGATCCGGGCTTACGACGACAACGAATTGGACGCCCGCTTCTACACCCCGATGGTAGGCCAGATTTAGTCCAAATCTAGGAGTCGTGGGCCGAAGTTTACTCCAAGCGTGGGAAGCCGGCGACGACGGCGCGTTGGACCCCGCGTCTACACCGTGATGGTGGGAAGCGGCGGGGGCGGAAGGTCCTCCGGTGCGATCGGTTTTGGTTTTCGCTTGCGCTCGGTGAGCTCAATGACGATCACGTAGAGCACCGGCACGACGGCGAGGTTCATGACGAGCGAAACGAGCATGCCGCCCATCACCGCCGTGCCGAGCGAGATGCGCGATTGCGCGCCGTCGCCGGTCGCAAACGCGAGCGGCAGAATGCCGAGAATGAAGGCGATCGACGTCATGAGGATCGGACGCAGCCGAGTGGCTGCGGCTTGCGTCACGGCCTCGATATGACTTACTCCTTTTTCTCGCAGCTGATTGGCGAACTCGACGATGAGAATCGCATTCTTGGCGGCGAGGCCGATCAGCATGACGTAGCCGATCTGGGCGTAGATGTCCGAGGAAGTAATCGGAATCGGCACCGGATGGCCGGCCAAAACCGAATGGATGATCTCGCTCCCCAGCTCGACCAGGCGCCGAAGGTAGATCGCGGAGACGCCGCCGAGCAGCGCCAGCGGCACGGCGAGCATGATGACCAGCGGCGTCGTCAAGCTCTCGTATTGAGCCACGAGGACGAGAAAGACGAAGAGCAGTCCCATACAAAAGACGATGATCGTCTGCGGGCCGCTCTGCACTTGCTGACGCGCGATGCCGCTCCAGTCGAACGCCATGCCTTTGGGCAGGTGCGACTCGACGATCTTCTGGATGGCATTGAGCGAGTCGCCGGAGCTCGCCCGCGAGCCGGGCGAACCGTCGATCTCAAACGAATTGTACTCGTTGAACCGCATGATCGCGACGTTGTCTTGCACGTAGCCGGTGTGAAGAAACTCGCTGACCGGCATCATGCTTCCGGCAGTGTTTGCGACGTAGATCCGCGACAGATCGCTCGGCGACGTGCGTTGGCCCGCCTTCGCCTGCACGAGCACTTGGTACGATCGCGTCCCGTAGTCGAAGAAGTTCACCAGCGTCACCCCGGTCGTCGCGCTGATCGTGTCAAAGAACGCCTGCGGCGTGACGCCGAATGCAAGCGCCTTCGAACGATCGAACTTCGTCGCGAGATACTGCCCCGTCAGAATCGTCGGTATGCGAACCTGAGAGAGCGCCGGATCCTTCTTCGCGTCGGCCAAAATGGCGTTGCCAACCTTGTTGAGCGTCGGCAGGCCGAGGTTATCGATGTCCTGGATCTCGATTGCGAATCCGCCGGTCGTTCCCAGTCCCGGAATAGCGGGCGGATTGGCCGGCAGCGCGGTGACGCCCGGAACCTTCGCGAACTGGGTGTAAAACTGGTACTGCAGCGCGAGCGCGGAGTTTGCGACGCCCCCGCGTTGGGAGAGCGGCTTGAGTTGGACGAACATCGTCGCCTGGTTCGAGCTGTTGTTGGCAAAGCCGAAGCCGATGCCGCTGGTCACCGCCTCTACCTGCGGCATCGCGAGCATCATCTTCTCGAGTCGCTTCACCGCAGCAGTCGTCTGATCCATGGAAGCCGCCACCGGCAGCGTCACCAGGACGTAGAGCAGACTCTGGTCCTCGGCGGGAATAAAGCCCTGGGGCGTAATCTTGAACATCACGCCGAGCAGAATCAGGAGGAGCAGGAAGACGCCGACCACGCCTTTGCGGCGCGCGATCAATCGCGGAAGCAGCCCCTCGTACCAGTGCGTAAGCGCGCGCAAGCGGCCCTCGAACCAGAGCATGAAGTGGTTCTTCGTGGCCTCGCTGCCGTGCACGATCTCGTAGGCAAGAACGGGCGCGAGGGTCAGCGCCGTAAAGAGCGATATCGCGATCGAGGCAGCCATCGTCAGCGCGAACTGCTGGTAGAGCAGGCCGGTCGTGCCGGGCAGCAGCGCCACCGGAATGAAGACCGACATCAGCACGAGTGAAGTGGCCAAAACCGCGCCGGAGATTTCCTTCATCGCGCGGACCGTCGCGTCGAAGGGGCTCGCCTTGTCGTCCACGATGTGGCGAACGATGTTCTCCAACACGACGATCGCGTCGTCGACGACGAGTCCGGTTGCCAGCGTCAAGCCGAAGAGCGTCAGGGTGTTGATCGAAAAGCCCAACAACTTCATAGCCGCAAACGTGCCGATCAGCGAGACCGGAATCGTAATCGAGGGAATCAGCGTGCTGCGCCAGTTCTGCAGGAACAAGAAGATGACCAGGACGACCAGGACGATCGCGATCAGCAGGGTGATGACGACCTCTTTGATCGAAGCCTTCACGAAATCGGAGGTATCGAACGCGATGCTGTAACCGAGCCCCGAGGGAAACCGCTCTGCCAGCCGCGCCATCGTCGCGCGAACGTTGGTGGAGATCTGCAGCGAGTTTGCCGTCGGTTCGCCTTGAATCGCCAATACGACGGCGGTTTGGCCGCTGTAGCGTGCCGAGGTCACGTAGTTCTGTGCGCCCAGCTGTACGTCGGCGACGTCGCCCAAACGCAGATACCCGCCGTTTGGCTGAGCGGCGATGACGATCTGCTTGAACTCCTGCGCCGACTGCAAGCGCCCGTTGATCTGAATCGGGATCTGAAACGGCTGCGAGCCGCTCGTCGGCGGCTGGCCGATCGCGCCCGGCGCGACGTCGGCGTTGTTGTTTTGGATTGCGTTCAGTACGGTGTCGAGCGAGATCCCGTTGGACTGCAGTTTGTG
>DATAQH010000097.1:0-11354 GCA_036264815.1 Candidatus Cybelea sp. | reverse complement strand
ACCGTAACCGGCGATGCCTTTTCGATGGACCTCAAGCTCAATCGGTTCATGGTCGCGGGCCACGTGACCTTACACGACGCAAGCGGCACGGTAAGCGGCGCCGCGATCGCGGACTTTCTCGACTTCCGCCGGATCTATTTCGTTCCGGTAACGAGCGAACCCGACCGTTGGACCTTCCTCGACGGCGACCTCGCGCACCCGGCGAAAGGGCGAGAGATGCCCGGGGACGCTTTTTATTTTCCTTCGGTGAGCGAGCATCCCAGCATCACCGGCACCGGCGCCGTCATCGACACCAACACGTACGTGCGCTTCATCAACGCGCACACGTATTTCCTCAACGCCGGCATACCGCTCGGGACCTACGTCGTCAATTTCGCGTCGAATCAATACTTTGCGCAGAACACCCTCTCCGGCGCGAGCGTCGATTTGACTTGGAATATGGTGGGAAGCCCGAACTCGTTGACGGCGCTCCATCTGCGCTACGATCCGACGTACAAGACCTACCTTTCGGTCGAGCAGCATTTCGTGGGCGAGCACGAATACGCGATCCTGTCGGTCAATCCCGCGACCCGAGCAGAGAAGTGGTGGAATCTCGCGCTCTACGAAAAGCTTGGCTCGCGCTTCCAGATTCAAAGTTTCACGCAGTACTACGCGCAGCAGAACTACCTGAGCGCGCCTCAAGCGGCACAGCAGACGACCTTTATCAATGCGACCTATGCCTTTCCGCATTCGTACCTGACCGCGTCCTCGCAGCTCACGAACTACAGCCTTCTCGGGCCGGGCGGCATCCAAAACGGAGCCAAGCTCGGCGGCAGCCTCGACCATCCGTCCCAGGTTCAGGTCACCGCAACGAGCTTCCAGAACCGGATTGCAAATCTGCCGCTCTACGAGCAAATCTATGAGGGCTACGGCTTCAATCACGATACGGTCGGTGGAAATCAATATTTGCAGGGCCTTCCGGGCTCGGGGCAAGCGCCGATTCCGACGCCTGGACTGCAAGCGTACGGTGCGCCGTGCCCGAATCAGCACGGCGTCAAGCCTCCGCCAGGAGCAACGGCAACCTACTTCTGTCCGGTCTACACGACGATCTGGAATACGGTCTTCGGCTTCAATCTCTACACGCCGTCGATCAAACTCAATCCCGACGCGAGCACCTATCAAACCTACTACTTCAACGCCAGCTTCAACAAGCAGTACCAGTGGAACTCGCTGCCCCACTGGATCAACACGTCGTCGGAGAATTTCTCGATCAGCCGCCAGTTCACACGCTCGCTCAATACGTACGCGGGCTACCAGATCCTCAATACCGGCGATTACTACATCAACGGCGGGTACGCGCCGTGCCACCCGGTCAACTCGTCGTTCTGTCCGCTGAGCTTCACGTCGTTCCGCGGCGTCTCGACGCAGCGCACGACGAGCCTGGGCATCAACGACGCGCCTAATCCCGAATTCAATTTCTCGCTTCTGCTGCGCCACCACACCGACTATCCGGTGCCCGTCCCCGGGGTCTTCGGCTTACCTCCCAATAACATCATCGGCCAGCCGCTCTACACGTCCTATCTCGGGCAGGCGCCGTACGACGCGACCGGAGAAGTGCGCTTCAAAATCCTTTCACACGCGCTGCTCGATCTCTCCCGGACGTTCTACTGGTACGGCAATCCGTACCGGACGACGTTTTGGCAGCCGAGCTTCGTCATCCAGGTGCTGCCGATATGAGGCGCGCGATCTCCACGCTCGCGATTCTGTCGCTGGCGATCTTGGCGGTCGCGGCCGCCGCCTCGACGATCGTCGTTAGCGGTCAGCTGCTCGCCTATCAAGACGGATACGTTTTCTTTACGACCGGCGACGGGTTTCGCGTCGCTCACGGCATCGTGATTCGCGACGCAAAAACGGGCGCCGCGACGGCGCTCGCGCCGGCACCGCGGCTCTGGGCTCGCGCCACCTTTGATTCGAGCGGCACGGTTACCGAACTCGACCTCTCTCGCGATCCGCTTCCCCCCCAGGGGAGCTTCGCCGACGTCGCACACTTTGCGGTCGCACTCTCCTCGCCGGCGCCGAACCCCGACCTGCTTCAAGCGGCGGCGACGCCGCCGCCGGGCCAGCCGGAAGCGCCGGATCGGCGCCATTTCTCGGGGCGCCCCGTACTGGTCACCTTCATCGTGCAGGTTCCGCCCTACACGCCGTTCACGTCTTCCCTCTACATCGCGACGGATCAGAGCGGCTGGAACGCGCAGGCGATTCCCATGGATCGCGTCGACGCTTTGCACTATCAGATCACGCGGCGCTTCAACTCGGGGACCGCAATGCGTTACCTCTACAACCGCGGCTCGCTGCAGACGCAAGAAGTCGCTCAGAACGGCTTGGCGCGCACGCCTCGCGATCTTTTGGTCACCGATGCCGACGTGCGCGTCATCCGCGACATCGTCTACGCGTGGCAAGACGCCACGCCCGGCGGACTGAACCAAGTTCAGCCGCAGATCATGCCGACGCCCTACAATCCCGCCCCGTTCCCGAACCTTCCGCAACGGCTGCCGCCGCCGCAGCCGCCGCCGGGCAAGCCGCCGCGCTAGGACTCCTAATAGCTCCTTTGTAGAACGACGATTCCGTCGCGTTCGCTCACGACGCGGTATTCGCGTCGCGCGAGGGCCGCGCGCACGGCGGGCTCGTCGACGTCGCGCCAGCGTACCGAGTAGCGAGTCCGGTCGTAAACGAACCACGCTTGACCGGCGAAGCCGATCGACGCGTTGGGATCGAGCCCGAGGTGCGCGAAGACCTCGTCCTGGGCGCCCAGCTGCGCCTGCGCGGGGAGCCGCCGGAGCGTTCCGGCGAGCAGCGCGTCGTGCGCATTGGGCAGACGGTAGAGGTAGTACCAGTACTCCATCGGACTCGCGAAGACTCCGATCGCAATCGCCGTTGCGGCGGCCGCAGGAATCAGCGCCTCCACGAGCCGTGGCCACCGGGGCGCCACGCGTGCCGCGCCGTCGACGAACGCCGCGAGAGCGTAGCCCGTCAGCAGTGCACTATAGTGAGCGCCCGGCATCAGCGTAACCGGACGATGCGAAGCAAGCACTTCGACGAATCCGGGAATGAGGAAGAGCCCGTAGCGCGAGACGCACGGCAGAAACGCGAGCGGCGCGAGGATGACGATCGCATACCATATGCGCGCCTGCCCGGCGGCGGAGAGTCCGGCCGCTGCCGTTGCGGTTTCGTGCCAGTTGAAGAACTTCAGCGACAAGTATGGAACCTGCGCCCCCAGCGCGTGGCGGATCGGTCCGATATACGCCAACGACATCGCAATAGCCAAACCGCAGACCAGCAGCCCGGTTCGGCGCCCGCGTGCATCGGTGCGTGCCGTTGCGGCAAACAGCAGCCCGTTCACAGCCAGAACGACGAACTGATCCTCCTTCGTGCACAGGAGAAGCAGCGCGGCAACCAGAGTCAGCGCCGGGCGCCGGCGGTCCAACGCGTAGACGAACGTAGCGCAGAGGAGCGGGACGAAGGCCATCTCGTGAAAGTCTCCGACGCCGTTTGCCCAGAGGACCGGATAGATCGCCGCAACGACGACGAATGCAAAGGCGATGGGAGCCTGGAACCGGGCTCGCGCCAAGCCCCAAATCGGGAACAGAACGGCGGCGACGAGGATCGCCTGAAAACACTCGAGTCCGAGTGGCCCGAACGCGCGGACGAACGGCCAAGCGACCGCGATTATGGGAGACCAGTGCACGAGAAGGTGGTTTATGCCGCCCTCCGGCGTGCTCGAAAAGCCGCGACCGGTGCCGGCGATAACCTGGGTGAAGATGCCCAGGTCGACGCCGTTGCGGAAGACGGCGTAACGCCAGCAGACGATCGCGCAAAGCGTCGCAGCCAACGCGGCGAACAGGGCGATAACCAGCGCGTCCCAGAGCGTCCGCGAGAGCCCCACTTTACAAACGGCCGAGCGGACGCTACGCATCGAATCCCAGTTCTTGTCGTGAAACGTGCATTCCTTAGCAAGCCGCGGCGACCACGACGTTGAAACATCGAACTCGTGAGAATCGCCGCTGCGCTTTTCGTATGCTGCTCGCTCGTTGCCGTCGCATCGGCGCAGAGCGTCAACTCGACGTCGCCGTCACCTTCAGCGGTGCCGTCGCCCGCGCCGACACCGACGATCCTCATGCTGGCGCCGGACGCTCCGCCGCAGATTCTTTGGGTCTCCGTCAGCTCGACGACGCCGCACGCGGGCGACGTCGTTAGCGGTACGGTCCTGACCTCATCGAACGTCGCCAGCGTCGAGCTGCGCGTCGGCGGCTATAGCCTAAACTCGACGAAGACCGACGTCGGACACTTCGAATGGAGCTTCGCGGTACCGCAGCTCCCGTTTTACGCGCCGCACGACTTCGCGCTGCAGATCATCGCGCGCAATACCGCCGGCGTCGCGGCCACGACCGCGGTGGCGATGAGCGTTCGCTAACGATTTGATCACTCGAAGAGACGCTATTGCTGCCGCGCTCGCGGCGGCGGCTACGCTGCGCGCCAGGGAAAGCCGCGCGGCGGCCGGGAGCCTCGCCGCGGCAGCCGCGGCCGGAAATCGGTTTTTCGGATCGGCGGTTCGGATCGACCAAATCGACGCGAACGAGCCGTACCGGGACGCCGTCGTACGGGAATGCACCTACGTCGTTCCCGAGTTCGAAATGAACTGGAATCGAGTCGAGCCCACGTACGGCGGCCTCTCGTTCGGTACGGTCGATCGCCTTGCGAGCTTCGCGGCCCGCAACGGAAAGAAGGTTCGCGGCCATACCCTGCTCTGGCACCTCGGGACGCCGCAGTGGGCGATCGCGATGCTGCGGGAGCAACGGGACTGGTCGCTGATCTCGCGCTATTTCGGTTCGATCATCCCACGCTACGGCGACGTCGTCGATCAGTGGGAAGTCGTCAACGAGCCGCTCGATCCCGGCTACCGCTCCGACGGGCTGCGCCAAAACGTCTTTCTTGAAGTCTTCGGCGCCGGCTACATCGCGCGCGCGCTCTCGGCGGCGCGCAGCTTCGCCCCACGCGCACAGCTGATGATCAACGACTACGGCCTCGAGTACGACCTGCCCGACGAGCGCGACCGCCGCTATCTGCTCCTCAAACTGCTCGAGCGGCTGCGCCGCGCGGGTGCCCCGCTCGACGCGCTGGGCGTTCAGGCGCACCTCGATCTGAACAAGGGACGGATCGCCACAACGGCGGTCCGCGAGTTTCTCCGCGACGTCGCATCCTTGGGTCTCGCGATCGTGGTGACGGAGCTCGACGTAAAAGAGTCCGACTACACCGCGACGATGGCCGTGCGCGATCGCCTCGTGGCCGACGAGGTCCGGCGCTACCTCGAGGTCGTGCTCGCCCAAAACGCCGTCACCGGCGTCACGACCTGGGGTCTTTCAGACCTCTATTCGTGGCTCGACGTCACGCCGCAGGATCTCGCTCGTTTTCCCGGCGCGTGGAGCGCCGGGAACGGCCCCGGACTCAATCGCGGACTCCCGTTCGACTCGTCGATGCAGCCCAAACCGATGTATTTTGCGATCCTCGAGGCATTCCGTAGGAGCCGGCCGAGAACTCAGAAGCGCTGATAGAACGAGGCGCGCAGAAAGGCACGCGGCGAGAAGCTCGTCTCCCAGCCTTCGCCTGCCGAGATCTGCAGTTCGGAGCTCCCGTTGAATTGCAAACCGGCGAATGCCCCTACCTGCCGGAGGGTATAGGTCGGATTCCCCTCTTCGTAACCCTCGGCGCCAAGACGCCATTTCGGCGCGACGGCGTGGGTCACGTCGACGTTCCATTGATAATCTTGCACGCGGGTACCGTAGTAGCCCAACCAGTCCGAGCGCCACGGACCGCCGACGATCCCCCCGTCCAGGGTCGCTCGCAGCTCCGCCTGTTGGCCGCGCAGGATGTTGTTGGGATCGTACGGGTTGAGGCCGGTGTACGTGTCGTTGACTCCCAGTGCAATATTGCTCCAAAAGTTCTTACGGGAAAACTCGTAGACGCCGTCGAGCTCCGCGCCGGTAAAGTTCGCCCTCACCGTGCCCAGCGTGCCGCCGTTGTAGTTGTATCCGCCGTTGTCTAAGTAAACTCGGACGGCGACGCCGTCGCCGATGTGGGACCCGGGCATCGCCAGCGTGGCGCCCATGAAAACATAGTTTGAAAAGGCCGCTTGGCCCCCGGCAAAGACTTCGACGGTATCGGCGGCCGCGGCGGTGGCGGGCACCGCCGCCAAGACGAACGCAAGCGCGGCACGCCCGAGGAGAGAGGCGACGTTCATTCAGACCAGCAGCTTATGCCGGTGGAGCTCGCCGAGACTGGTTTGGCTGCGATCGACGGGCCGCGTGGCCTGCCAGACCCATGCGACCAACTCTTGCATGCCGTCGTCGAGCGTGCGTTTCGGCCGAAAGCCGAAGACCTTCTCGATCTTCGAGACGTCGGGGAAGCAGTGCCGGATGTCGCCGACGCGATACCGCCCGAGGAACTCCGGTTCGATCTTTTTGCCGAGCAGCCGCGAGAGCATATCCGCCATCGCCGCGATCGTAATCGGGGAGCCGCTGCCGACGTTGTACGCGTCCCAGACCTGGAGATCGCTCTCCAGGACCGTCGAGAACGCATCGGCGACGTCGCCGACGTGTACGAAGTCGCGCTGCTGGCCGCCGTCCTCGAAGACCAGCGGCGCTTGGTCGTTGAGCAAGCGCGAAATGAAGATGGCCGCGACCCCCGTGTAAGGATTGCTCAGCGCCTGACGCGAGCCGTACGCATTGAAAAGGCGCAGCGCGATCGTGGGAATCGCAAGGGCACGGCCGACCGTGAGGAACATTTCCTCGTGGTCGCGTTTGTTGATCGCGTAAATCGACGCAGGGGCGAGCGGTTTCTCCTCGGTGGTTGCGATCGGAATCAGGACCTCGCCCTCCATCGAAAGCTCCCACTGACGTTCCGAAAGCCGGCGGTAATCCCGCAGCGGCGGCGCGACCGCGGCGCCGGTCGAAGGCAAGCGATACGCGCCCTCGCCGTAGATCGACATCGACGACGCGACGACTATGCGCTCGACGCGATGCGGCCGGCGAGACAGGGCTTCGAGAATGACGGCCGCCGTCATAACGTTGTTGCGCGAGTACTCGACGATGTTGGTCATGCTTTGTCCGACGCCGACCGAGGCCGCCAGGTGCACGAGATCGGTGATCCCCTCGAGGCTCTCTTCGAAGAGGCCCTCGTCGAGAATGCTCCCCTTGATGCGTCTCGCTCGACGATCGAGGTAGAGCGGCCAGCCGTCTTCGTCTCGCGCGTGATCGGCGTGCACCTGGGGGAGCAGGCTGTCGAGCACGACGACTTCGTGCCCGTTTTCCAAAAGACGATCGACGACGTGCGAGCCGATAAAACCGGCGCCTCCGGTGACGAGCACGCGCTTACTCAAGTTAGGGCTCCTTTTGCTGGTTAGCGATTGCGGTTCGCTGCCCGCGCAGCTTGTGACGGATGAGGTGTTTGTTGGCGTCGATTTTCTCGGTGCGCTGCCACGCCAGTCCTTCGTCGCGCAGGTACATGCGCAGGCCAATGAGCAGCGGGATCGTCCAGAGCAGCCACCAGATCATTGCCGAGATCGGATTGATGCGAATCATGTACCACACGCGATCGGTCCAGCGGTGGCAAACCAGCGCCGTGCGCTTCCAGGTATTCGCGTAGAGCAGGAGCATAACGATCGCGAACAGGCTCAAGTTCACGACGGCAAACCAGAACGTCCAGGCCGGAACGAGATGTGTGTGCGCAAAATACATCGTCGCGGCCCAGATGCCGATCGGCAGGCCGACGAGGTTGATCAGCAGCGATAGGCAGGGATAGAAGAGCATCCAGCAACGCAGGCGATCCAACGGGCTTAGGCCGAGATGATGCAGCGGCTCGCCCAGCGTTTGAAAGAAGCCGCAGACCCAGCGTTTCCGCTGCGTGATTCCCTGCCGCCACGTTCGCGGCACTTCTTCGATCAGCGAGCTCTCGAGGATACCGAGCCGCTTGCCGTTGGCCCAGTAGCGCAGGCCGATCTCGGGATCCTCGATCGTGATCCACGGATGGAATCCGCCGAGTTCGATCAGGTCCGCGGCGCGATAAAAGAGCCCTTTACCGAGCACCCAATACGGGTGACGTCCGCCGGCCGAAACGTGCGGATACTTGTAGCCGTCCCACGCCATGTGGTCGAAGGCGTGCCACGAAGTCGCCATCGTCGCGTTGAGGTTGCCGACGACGTTGAGCGCTTGGAGAACGTCGTACGTCCGCAGCCCGACCGCCGCGCCTTTGAAATGGTCGACGGGCGGGCAGCTGTCGGCGTCGATGTAGTTGATGACGAGATTGGGCTCGTGCCGCAGCGCGTCCGAAATGTGATAGAGGGCGTATACGAGTTGACGGGTCTTTTTCGGCGGCAAGTCTTTTACGCCGGCGCGCTTGCCCGCGTGCCACCAATAGGCTTTCGGATTGGATTCCCACGAGTCCCAGACGATCTGCCACGAAGGATCGCCCGTCGGCGGCACCGCGAGGATCTCCAAGAAATCGAACTCGGCCGCCAGCCGCCGGAGCGATGCGATCGTCTCGGTGTCGTGGCTGTTGGGAATCGCGACGACCCGGCACCGGTGCGGCGGATAGTCGATCTTCGAGAGCGCCAGAAAGGTCGTGCGCATCGTCGCTTCCAACTCGTGCAGGACCGGGTACAGGAGCACGATGTGGGGCCAATCCTCGTGCGGCTCGTCCAGCGGTTCGGTCATGTCGACCCAGTCGACGGGATGGGCGAAAAAATAGAAGTCGACGAAGAGCGTGAACGTGTAGAGCACTTGGGTCGCAATGAAGACCGCGACTAAGAATGCGTCGAGAACCTGGAACGCGACGGCGTACAAGCCAGACTACTCGGCGAAGGCTTCGAGGTACTCGGCGCGCGCGGGCGTTTGCGCGTTGCCGACTCCGACGTACCACAAGCCCTCCAAGGCTATTGCCTCGGGATCGAAAAAATGCCGCCCGTCGAAGACGATGTTGCCGCGCATCAGCGTTCGTACGATTCCGAAGTCGATCGCTTCGTATTCGCGCCACTCCGTCGCCAAAACCAGAACGTCGGTGCCTTTGACGGCTTCGTAGATCTCCGAACAATAGCGGACCTCGGAGCCGAGCCGTGCCCGCGCGTTGTCGATCGCAATCGGGTCGTGGGCGGTTATTCGCGCGCCCAGGCCGAGAAAGAGATCGATCAGCCGCAGCGCGGGAGATTCGCGAATATCCGAGGTGTTCGGCTTGAACGCCAGGCCGAGCACGCAGACCGTCTTCCCGGCGATCGAGTCGCCCAGAGCGCCTTCGATCGCCGCCAGCGTTCTCCAGACTTGGGTGCGGTTGACGGCCTCAACGGAGCGCAAGAGCGTCGCGGAGTAGCCGTAATTGTGGGCGGTTCGCTCGAGCGCGCGCACGTCTTTGGGAAAGCAGGAACCGCCGTACCCGATCCCCGGGCTCATGAACTGGGTCCCGATGCGCCGATCCAGCCCGATCCCGCAGCCGACTGCCCGCACGTCGACGTTCACGAGGTCGCAAATGTTCGCGATCTCGTTCATGAAGGAGATCTTGGTGGCGAGAAAGGCGTTGGCTGCGTACTTGATCATTTCGCTCGCCCGGACGCCGGTCGCGAAGATCGGCGCGTCCAGCGGTGCGTAGAGACTACGCATTACGGCCTGCGCCTGCGGGTCGCTCGTGCCGAAGACCACGCGATCGGGGTGCATGAAATCGCCGATCGCCGAGCCTTCCCGTAAAAATTCGGGGTTGCTGACGACGTCGACCCGATGCGGGGTTCGAGCGTTCTCGGCGATGATCGCCGCGACGAGCTCGCACGTTCCCACGGGGACCGTCGACTTTACGACGACGATTTTTGGTCCGTTGAGTTCCCGGCCGATCGTCGCCGCAACATCGCGTATCGCGCAGAGATCGGGGTTGCCGTCGAAGAGCATCGGCGTTCCGACGGCGATGAACACGACGCTGGAGTCGCGCACTCCCGCCCCGGTGTCGTCGGAGAACGAGAGGCGCCCCGCCCGGTCGTTCTCGACGATCATCTCGAGCAGTCCCGGTTCGTAGAAGGGCACCTCGCCGCGGCGCAGCGTCGCGATTCGCTGCGGATCGTTGTCGAGGCAGACGACCGAATTTCCGAGCTCGGCGAAACACGTACCGGTCACCAGGCCAACGTAGCCGGTTCCCACGATTGCGATGCGGCGCGCCTCGTAAGCGGTTCGCGGCGCAATGGGTTCGACTACGCTAAGGCGCCCGAACGCACTTGTCGTCATAGATGTAGCCTCACGGTGACGCGCTGAAGGACTTTCGAGGGACACCCGCGCGGGTCGTCGCGGCGCTGTTTCTTTTCCACGTACCTCTTCCTGCACTAACATCTAGCAATTGTCGGCGACGGTATTCAAAGTATCGCCGCGCATTAACCGAAGAAAAATAGCGGCTTTACGCTCCCTTAATCCGCATCGGGAATGCGAGTATCGAGCGGCTCGTTTTCGAAATACGTCGCGCCGTAGGAAGCTTCGATCGGGACGAACTTACGCGGAGGCTGCGAGAAGTCAAAGCAGTCGCTTGCGGGCGACTTCGCCCGTTTGTCGGACGCCGAGAGCGCCTGCAAGCCGAACTGCTCCTCGACGAACTTCAGAATGCTGCCGTGCTCGTAGTGAACGTGGGAAACGCGCCCCCGTTTTGCATACGGCGAGATTATCAAGAGCGGAAGGCGAGCGCCGAGTCCGTCGTTGTCGACGTAGGACGGCTTTTCCGGATCGTACCAGCCGCCGTAATCGTCCCAAAAGATGAAGATGGCGCTCGAGTCCCAGTATTGCGACTGGCCGATGGCGTTGACGAGCGAGGTGACCCAGGACGGGCCCGTCTTCGATCCGGAGCCTCCGTGATCGGAGTTTGCATATGTGGGCGTGATCCACGTTACCGATCGGAGGCTGCCGCGCCCGATGTCGTTGAGGAACTTCGAAGGCGGTGAGAGGACGTCTTGGCTCCAGTCGGGACCGTCGTAGATGTGTTTGATCGCTTGGTACGCGCTCCAAATGCCGCGCCCGCGCGAGGAGCCGGTGTCGGGCCGGGGCAGGCCTTCACTGGAGACCGGCACCGCGTAGAACGCCCAGTCCAAACCGGCCGTGTCGAGTTCGTCGCCCAGGGTCGGCGGATCCCAGCACGGAGGCTCGTAATCGTTTTTCTTGCCGGGGTCGGGCAGCCGGCGATCGGCGCCGAGGATTCCGATCACGTCGCCGGGAGCACCCGAACAACCCCACGAGCCATTGGGATAGTCGACGGACGACTCGGGATTGCGTCCCGTGATGATGTACTGGTGCGAGATGAAGCTGCTC
>DATAQH010000060.1:0-6622 GCA_036264815.1 Candidatus Cybelea sp. | reverse complement strand
CGCCATACCTATCCGGCCTATAAGACGGCCTATCGCGGCGGCAATATGGACGGCTTCAACCGGATCATTTATTCGTCGACGGGTAAGCCGGAAGGCACCGCACCCTATCAGTACGTCGACCCCAACGACGTCGCCCCGTACTGGGACATCGCGAAAGACTACGCGATCGCAGACCGCTTCTTCCAGACACAAGGCAGCGGGAGCTTCACCGCCCACCAAGATCTGATTCGCGGCGGCACGCAGATCAGCACGACGGAGAGCCTCATCGACGACCCGTCGCTATCGCCCTGGGGCTGCCCGGCCAAAACGGCCAACAGGACTACCCTGATCACAACCGCGCTCAAGTACGAGAAGAACAGAGGCCCGTTCCCCTGCACCTCGAGCTTCCCGAACGCTGGAAAGAACTACGCGACGCTCGCAGACTTGCTCGACGCGAAGGGCATCTCGTGGAAATACTACACGCCGGCCTGGCAAGGCGATACGGGATCGCACTGGAATGCGTTCCTCGTAATCTCGTCGGTCTACGGAAATCCCAAAGAGTGGAACGCCCACATATCGCAGCCCGAGAAGAGCATCTTCACCGACATCGATCGCGGCGCGCTGCCGTCGATGTCGTGGGTCATCCCCGACGGAATCAACTCCGATCATTCCGGATACCCGTCCGATACGGGGCCTTCATGGGTCGCAAGCGTCGTCAACGCGATCGGCCGCAGCAAGTACTGGAAGTCGACGGCCATCGTCATCCTCTGGGACGACTGGGGAGGTCTCTACGACGAGGTAAAGCCGCCGAAGCTCGACCGCCAAGGCGGAGAAGGCTTCCGCGTTCCCCTGCTCGTCGTCTCCCCGTACGTGGCGCGAAATAAGATCTCGCACACCACGTACGAGTTCGGCAGCGTGGTGAGGTTCGTCGAAGACACGTGGAGCTTAGGGCGGCTCGGAACGACCGACCAGACCTCGGCGAGCCTTGCCGGGATCTTCGACCTCCATCAAACGCCGCGCGGCTTTACGGCGATTCCGTCACGCCGCTCCCGCTCGTACTTCCTCAAACAACCGCCTTCCGGTTTACCGGTCGACGACGAATAGCGGCGTTACTGTTCGTCGGGAATTCGCGGGTCGGGCGCCTGTCTGAGGAAGAAGTCGGCGCCCAGCGGAGCCTTGATCGGAATGAAGGCTCGGGGCTTCTGGGAAAAATTAAGACAATCTGCCGCGGGCGAGAGGGCGCGCGTATCGGCGGCGGTCATGTGCGGCAAGTTGAAAAGATCTTCGGCAAAACGAAGCACGCTCGCCGTTTCGTACTGTTTGTGCGATACGTAGTTCTTCTTGGCGTACGGAGAGATCACGATCAGGGGCACGCGGAAGCCTAAACTGTCGTAGCCGCGAAACGGCGGCGGCACGTGCTCGTAGAGCCCTCCCCAATCATCCCACTGCACGAAAACGACGGTCGAGTCCCAAAACTTGCTGTTGCCCACGGCGTTGACGAGCGACGTCACCCACGAGGGGCCCATCCCGCCGCCGCACGAGAGATGGTCCGAATCTTCGCACAGCGGCGTAATCCAGGTAAAGCTCGCCAAGTGCCCCGTCTTGATATCGGTCAGAAACCGCTTCTGCGGGGTGATCACGTCTTTCTTCCAGTCCGGTCCGTTAAAGATATGTTTGACCGCTTGATATCCGGACCAGAAACCGCCCAACGGCTCGCTGTACGCACTCGTATAGAAACGCCAGCTCAGTCCGGCGTCGTCCAACTCGTCGCCGAGGGTCGTGTAGTTGAAGCACGGGCGCTGATAGCCGGTATATTGGCGTTCGTGATTGATGACCGCAACGGAATCGCCGTAGGCGCCTTCGCAGCCCCACTGATTGGAAGGGACGTCTACGCTCGAGTGCGCCTGGGCGGCGATGATGTATTGATGCGCGACGAAACTCTCATCGAGCTGCGAGGCGAACATTCGGTCGGCCAAAACGAACTCGTGAGCCATGTCGAAGTACGGCTTGCTCTCGCTATGCGGAACGTATGCGTACTGTGCGTTATGCGGTCCGCCCTGCGCGTATTCTTCGTTGAAGCCGTCCATGCGGCAGTGCGTGCCCGGCAGCTTCCCCGTTCCATGACACGCGCTGAACATCGCGTGCGCCGAGTGGTCGATCTCGTACGCCACCTTCAGGCTAACCGGCTGCAGGACGATCTTCTGCCCCGTCGTCGTCTTGCCGCTCGAAACCGTGTCCGCTCCCGGATAACCCTGGAACAGGTCGTCGAAGCTGCGATTCTCCTGGACGATGTAGACGACGTGCTCGATCTTTCCGCTGCCGGTCGCCGCGGCCGCGCCGAAGGTACCCGCACTCACCAGCGACGGCAGCGAGGAGTGCAATCCCGCACCGCAGCCGCTCAACGAGAGCGACGACAAAGCCAGGATCGCAACGATCCGCGTTGTGTTCATCTCAAAAGACCTCTACTTGCTCGAGCGATGTCCTCGCCCAGATTCGATAAGAAAAGTATGAAAACACCGAGCCGTTTTTGGGCCTTATCTACAGAACGTTCCGAGGCGCTCGGGCGTTCTCCCGTCCGTCGAGAGCGGCACAAAAAAGCGCTTGCATGCAACCCTCCGCCCTTCCTTGCGACGACGCGGGCAGGTAGGAATGCCGCCAGGATGGTAACTCAACAAATTCCCAGACCATACCATCAAAGGAGCTTTTTGTGAAGGGACCCCTTAAACTCATTGTGCCGCTTGCAGCGGCACTTGGAGTCGCCGCCTGTAGTAGCGGCGGCTCAAGCGTGCCGTCGGTCTCCGGCGTGGCGGGCCTGAGCGCGGCACACGTTCCAATGTGGGCTGCGACCCACTCCGCAACCGCCGCATGTGGCGGAAGCCACGTCGGTCAGGCGCAGTGCGACGCACTGATCGCGACCGACCAGAGCGTCGGCCGCATCCGCCACAATGCCTACCCCGGCTGGAGCGCCTCGGAACTCGAAAAGGCGTACAATTTGCCGTCAGCGACGGGCGGTAAAGGCCAGGTCGTCGGCATCGTCGACGCCTACGACAACCCCAACGTCGTCAGCGATTTGAACACCTACCGGGCCGGCATGGGCCTCCCGAAGCTAACGCTGCTGAAGTACAATCAGAACGGCCAGCAGAGTAACTATCCCCAGGGCAGTCCCGGCTGGGGCGTCGAGATCGACCTCGACGTCGACATGGTTTCGGCGAGCTGCCCGAACTGCAAGATCATCCTCGTCGAGGGGAACTCCAACTCTTGGAGCGATCTCGGCGCGGCCGAGGCAGAGGCCGTGAAGCTCGGCGCTACGATCGTTAGCAACAGCTACGACGGTACCGGCGGCAGCGAGTCGAACTACGACACCCCGGGCATCACCTACCTCGCCAGCTCCGGCGACGGCGGCTACGGCCTTGTCGACCCGGCCACGTTCCAACACGTGATCGCCGTCGGCGGCACGGTTATGAGCAACGCAAACGGCAAACGGGGTTTCAGTGAAGTCGTTTGGCCCGACAGCGGCGGCGGCTGCTCCAGCACCCAAGAGGCCAAGCCCTCGTGGCAAAAGGACCCGGACTGCAACTATCGCACCGGCAGCGACATCGGCGCGGTCGCCGTTGCGGCCGGCGAGTACGATAGCTACAGCGAGAACGGCTGGATCGCCATCAACGGCACCAGCGTCTCGTCTCCTCTCGTGGCCGGCATCGTCGCCCTGGCGGGCAACTCGACGAAGCAGACCGGCGGCGAGAACCTCTGGAAGCTCTCCAAAAAGAAACTGAAGAAAGACATCTACCCGGTAACGATGGGCGATGACGGCTCCTGCGGCGGGGAGTACCTCTGCACCGCGGGCACCAAACAGTTCGGGATCTACTCCGGCCCGACCGGCTGGGGAACCCCGCACGGAGATAAGTCGCTCTAGCGACCGGTCTTCGAAGACGAATGAGGGGCGAGCGCCACGGGCGCCCGCCCCTTTTTCATCGGCTGATGCGGTGCCGCTTACTGCGTGTCCGGCATCCGGTCGTCGGGAGCCTGATGTAAGAAAAACTGCGGCCCGTACGGCGCCTGAATCGGCACGAACTTGCGCGGCCGCTGCGAAAAATTGAGCGTGTCACCCGCCGGAGAAGTTGCGCGCCGATCCGCTGCGGAGAGCTGCGGCAATCCGAAGAGATCCTCCGCGAAACGCAGCACGCTGCCCGTTTCGTACTGCACGTGCGAAACGTAGTTCTTCTTGGCGTACGCCGAAATCACGATCAACGGCACGCGGAATCCGACCCCGTCGTAGCCTCGGTGCGGCGGAGGCACCGAATCGTACAGGCCGCCCCAATCGTCCCACTGCACGAAGACGACGGTCGAGTTCCAGAACTTGCTCTTGCCGACCGCATTGACGAGCGACGTTACCCACGACGGTCCGAACCCGCCGCCGCACGACATGTGGTCCGAGTCCTCGCACGTCGGCGTGATCCAGGTAAAGTTTGCGAGCTCACCCGCCGCAACGTCGGTGAGGAATTGTTTTTGGGGGACGATGATGTCCTTTTGCCAGTCGGGTCCGTGGAAGATGTGCTTTACCGCCTGATACGACGACCAGTATCCCGACAATGGCTGGGAGTACGTGCTCGTATAGAAGCGCCAGGAGAGACCGGCAGTGTCCAACTCGTCTCCAAGGGTTTGGTAGTCGTAGCACGGGCGTTGGGTGCCGCTAATCGTTCGCTGCCGGGTGATGATCGCAACGCGGTCGCCCGGCACGCCCTTACAGCCCCACGCTCCGGTGGGAACGTTGACGCTGGACTTTGCCTGGGCGGCGATTATGTACTGATGCGCGACGAAGCTTTCGTCGAGCTGCGAGGCAAACATCCGATCGGCCAACACCCATTCGTGCGCCATGTCAAAATACGGCTTCGATTCGGAATGGGGGACGTACACGTATTGACCGTTGGGAGGCCCGCTCTCTTGCACTTCCAGATTGAAGCTGTCCATTCGGCAGCGGGTCCCGGGGAGCTTACCCTTACCGTGGCACGCAGAGAACATGGCGCCCGCGGAATGATCGACGTCGTAGACCACTTTGAGGCTGACCGGTTGGAGTTTGACCGTCTGGCCCACGGAGTTCTTCCCGCTCGATACGGTGTGCGCCCCGGGGTAGCCCATGAACATGTCGTTGAAGCTGCGATTCTCTTGGACGATGTACACGACGTGCTCGATCTTGCCGGCACCGGTTGCCGAACTGCGCGGGAGCTTGAGTGAAGCGGCCGCATACGGCATCGTCGCGGGCCGATAACCGCTCGAGCAGGCCGACATGGCCGCACACGAGAGCAGCGCGAGCGCAACGCGGCGGTAGCCATTCATCGCGGCCGAATTTGTGCCGAATTCAAATCAGTTCCTTCAAAAGAGATGGGCCCGCCGAAGCGAGCCCATTTCCATCGGTCGTGTACCGATTTACACCACAGTGGTGCGAGTTACTTGACGACTGAGACCGCGCCGATCGGGAGGTCGAAGCTTCCCGAGAGGGTCGCGATGGCGCTGCCGCCGGCCGGGTACTTGAACACGGTGGCGTTCTCATTGCCGGCATCCGGGCAGAAGACGAGCTTCTTGGCGATCCAGGTCTGCACGCAGTCAGACGTACCGCTCAGCGAAACCGTCTGCTTGAGGGTCGCGGAGCCGCCGGATACCGTGTAGCCGTAGATCGCGTGAGCAGACTGGTCGTTGAGCGTGATGTACGTGCCATCCCACTGTACTTGACCCGGGAACTCGATGCTGTTCGGCAGGCTAACACTTGAGAACGAGGAGCCGCCGGCCTTCATCTCCGCGAAGCCGATCGAGCTGTTGATGAACCCGTCAACGAAGAGATCGCCGGCATTGTCGTAGCCGATGAAGTAAGTGCTCGTTATCGGCGAGTCGGAGACCGTGGTGCCTGAGCCCTTGCCGCCGGCAAAGATCACGACATCGCCCGCTCCGAGGATCGAAACGGCGAGGTCGCCAGTTTTGCTGTTAACCGAGCAGCCCGCCGGCTCGCCGGCCGTTATGCTGAGGGTCGCGATCGGGGACGTTCCGCCGTACTTGTACTCGAGAACTTGATCGGAACCCGAGGAGACCATCCAGTAGGTTCCTTTGCCGTTCTTCGTGCACTCGCCCTGAGGATCGGTCATGCCCGTGAGCGTGCCAGTCGACGAATTGCTCTTCGGGTAGTTGAACACCAGCGCATCGCTGCCGTAGAAGTTGGTGATGATCTGGTTCGGTTTCTTCTTGTGGTGATCGGGCTGTACCGGAATCTGAACCGGGCGCACCTGCGGCAGAATCGCCGACGCGATGTATTTGCCGTTGTAGGACAGCGGGTGTGACGACGTCGCCCTACTCTGGGTGCCCATCGTGGGGTTGGTGCCTGAGTTACCGCTCGTGCTGCATCCCGCGAGCAGAGCGGCAGCCACGGTTACGCCGACGGCGTAGTTGGCTAAACTCGAGATCTTCATTATAGAAATTTGCTCCATTTCTTTCATGAAAGTGTGTATGGGGGTCATCAAGCTCTCTCGGCAAGCCTGATCGGGGACTCCGTGGCAGGTAGACCGTTTGACCCTGGAAAGGAAGTATGAGATACCAGCCTCCCGCGTTCAGGACGGACTACATTGGTATGGGGCTCCCGCCCCGACGGTTAGAGCTT
>DATAQH010000036.1:0-13815 GCA_036264815.1 Candidatus Cybelea sp. | reverse complement strand
TCGACTGCGTAAACGGAACTAGCGACGAGTTGAATTCGACAATTCTTTCGCTTAAAAATTGAGCGTCCGGTGGGGAGAGCGGCTCGAGAGCGCACTCGGCACGGTTGAATTCCGGCATCATTCGGGGGCCTTTCAAGGGTTTGCTTTACAGCGGCCGACCAGCTCGACGAATCGCCAGGACAACGGCGGCGCCACTACCGCGACCAGCATTCCATAGGCTTTGCCCCGCGGCTACGGCACCCTTTGGCTTCGCTCAGGAAGAGCCAACTGTAGCAGCAGCGCTCGCCATTGCGGAGTCGAGGTGAGCAAACGAGCTACGCAGAACCATCCTGCTCGCAAATCCGATTAGACCTCGGGAAGGAAGCTGGGTGAGGATTCTAGATTTTGGCCGCAACGCGTTTTTTACCGTCCGCGCCGAGGATGGCTGGATGTACGAAGTGAGCGAGCGTAAAGAACACTGCCAGAGCAATGTGTCGTGCCCACGAATTGAAGAGTTTCGCGTTGCTTATTGGCCGCCGATGCTGCCGTGAACGCGCCCGGGGTAACGGGTTGCATCGCTGCAGCAACACTCGCAGGATGCGGCGTTCTTCTGCAACCACCGACCGCGCCGCTCCGGACCTCCAACGATATATATTACGCTCTTCCCAATCATCGAACGTTCCATTACACCGGCAAAAAGCAGTCGTTCAAAGTGCCGGCGGGTGTGTCGTCCCTCACCGTCGTTGCACTCGGTGCTGCCGGAGAGCCATCGCCGTCCCAGCGGACATTCCCGGGTCGCGGCGGCCGCGTTTACGCCATCGTCCCGGTTCAACCGGGTGAGCGGTTATATATCTTCGTCGGAGGCGCCGGTTTCGCATATTACCAGGACGGTGATGGCGGCTTTAACGGTGGAGGAACCGGTGGCGGCTTGTATGAGCATGGCTACGGCGGCGGCGGTGCTTCCGATGTCCGAGAGGCTGGTGACAAGCTAACAGCCCGCATCGTGGTTGCGGGTGGCGGAGGAGGCGGCGGTGGCGGCGACGGCGGTGGCGGTGGCGCGGGTGGCGGGAGCATCGGTGGCGCGGGGTTCGCAGCCGGTAGTGGAGACTACGGCGGTGGAGGCGGCGGCGGCGGAACGCAGACCGCCGGCGGAACCGCCGGCAGAGCTGGAAAGACTAAATATGATAGACGCTGGAACGGGCGCCCCGGCAAACGCGGAAGATCCGGCGTCGGGGGAGAGGGAGGAAACGGCGGTTACGGCGAGGGCAGCTCCAGCGACGGTCTTGGAGGAGGCGGCGGGGGCGGCGGCTATTTCGGCGGCGGCGGTGGCGGCGGCGGCTCTGGCGGTGAGGCTGGCTCTTCAGGTGGCGGAGGCGGTGGCGGGTCGTCATATGTCGAGCCAAGTGCGACAGCTTCTCGCTTTTGGCAAGGCTGGAAAAGCGCCACCGGTAACGGTTTGGTCGTCTTTAGTTGGCAGTAGAGCAATGGTCGCAGGACGATTTCACGCCGATCAGGCGGGGTGGCACTTAGCGCTGAACTCAGGGTGTCGCGCGGTGGAGAGCCTTGTAGATGACATCGGCAAGGTGCAGTGCCTCGCGATCCGTGCACTGGCTGATCTGTTCGCGGCAAGAGAAACCGTTGCTGACAATCAGCTCCTCCGGCGCGGCCTTGCGCACGCTGGGAAGTAACGCGAGCTCGCCCGCTTTTACGGAGACCTCGTAGTGCTCGCCGGCTTCGAAGCCGAAGGCGCCGGCCATTCCGCAGCACCCGGCGTCGAGCCAATTCGCATCGACGCCCATCGCTTCGAGCACGGCTTTGTCACCCGCTGTGCCGAGCACCGATTTATGGTGGCAGTGCGCGTGCACCACCGCCTTGACGCCGAGCTTCGGTGCTATCCAAGAATTATCGGCAGCTAAGAAATCGCCCAGGAGCCTCACGCTTTCGCTGAGGCGTCGCGCGCGAGCGTCGCCGGGAAAGAGATTGAGCAGCTCGTCTTTGAAGACGCTTACGCAGGAGGGCTCGAGGCCAACGATCGGTGTGCCGCGCTCGAGTTCGGGGCTCAACTCGTCGATGACGCTGCGCAGAAAGAGCTTCGCGCGATCGAGCATCCCGTAATCGTAGAGGGGACGTCCGCAGCAAAGGTTCTGCAGCGGAACGACAACCTCGTACCCGGCAGCCTCCAGCACCTCGAAGGCGTGGCGCGCGGTCGGTGCGTGAAAATAGTTGTTAAAGGTGTCTACCCAGAGAATGACGCGTTTGCCGGCGACGCCGGTGACCGGATTCAAACGGTTCTTGCGATACCAACCTTTAAACGAAGGCTCGGAGAAGCGCGGAATACGGCGCTGCGGCGCCATGTGCACCGCGGCTTTCGCGAGGTGCGACAGCGCCGGCGCCTGCGTTACGAAGTTGGCGAGCCGTGCAACGCGCGAGCCGAGGCGCGCCCACCGTGGAATTAGTCCGAAGGCGTAGGCCCAGATCGTGCGTAGGCGGCCCTCGTAATAGTGGGCGAGGAACTCGGCTTTGTAGGTCGCCATGTCGACATGGACGGGACAGTCGTGTTTACAACCCTTGCACGCGAGGCAAAGGTCGAGCGCCGATTTGACTTCCTCCGAGCGCCAGCCGCCGCTCAACGGCGAGCCGCGCAGCATCTCAAAGAGGAGGCGGGCGCGCCCCCGAGTTGCGTGACGCTCCTCGCGGGTGACGCGATAGGATGGGCACATCGTCCCGCTCTCGTGGCTGCGACATTTTCCGACGCCCACGCAGCGGTTTGCGGCGTAGGCGAACGACCCGCGATCGGTGGACGCGAAGCTGAAATACGTGGGCGGATCGGGCCGGTCGTAGGGTGGCCCCTCGCGCAGGTCGACGTCGACCGCATAGGCGTAGACGACTTTGCCGGGATTCATCCGGTTTTGCGGATCCCAAACCCGCTTGAACGCGCGAAACGCTTCGACGACCCGCTCACCGTACATGATCGGCAGCAACGCGGCCCGCGCCTGCCCGTCGCCGTGTTCGCCGGAGAGGGAGCCGCCGTAGCGGCGAATCAGGTGCGCCGCGTCCAGCAAAAAGGCTTTCCAGGCCTCGACTCCCACTTCCGTGTGCAGATCGAAGGTGACGTTGACGTGGATGCAGCCTTGGCCGAAGTGGCCGTAGAGCGAGCCAAGGTAACCGTATTTTTCGAAGAGCGCCCGCAGGTCGCGCAGATAACGGCCGACGGCGTCGGGGGGCACGGCCGAGTCTTCCCAGCCGGGATAAAGATCCGGTACGCCCGGCACTTTCGACGTCGCCGGAAGCGCTGCGTCGCGGAACTCCCAGAGGACCTTTTGATCGTGAGGATCGGTAATAATTTTGCTATCGATTGCGCCGGCAGCACGCAGGTCGGCTTCGCAGGAGCGCGCAGCGGCGAGCGCGCCCGCCATATCACCGATGCGCCCGAACTCGCAGATGAGCCAGCCTTTCGCTTCGGCGATGCCGGGGAGAAGACGGTCGTCGCCGACGTCGAGCTGCTTGCGTTTGATGAACTCGAGCAGCAGATCGTCGAAGCCCTCGAGTGCGATCGGCCCGTGCGTATTGACGCGCGCAACTGCGTCGCCGGCTTCGCACACGTCTCCGAACGCGAGGACGAGCAGGCAGCGCTTGTCGGGATTCTCGATCAGCTTGACTCTCGCCGAGAGGACGACGACGCAAGTGCATTCGGTTCCGACCAGCGAGCGCGCGACGTTGAAGTGGTTCTCGGGAAGGAGCTCGTTGAGCGAATATCCCGAAACGCGGCGTGGAATATCCGGAAAGCGCTCGCGGATGTCGGCCGCATAGCGCTCGCGCAGCTCGCGCAGGCCGCGATAGATCTGGCCGGTACGATCGTCGCGCGCGCAGAGGCGTTCGAGTCCGTCAGGCGACGTCTCGCCGACGGTCAGGCGCAGGCCGTCGTAGGTGAGGACGTCGAGTTCGTAGACGTTATCTTCGACCTTGCCGGCCATCTGCGCGTGCATGCCGCAGGAGTTGTTGCCGATCATGCCGCCCATGGTGTTTTGTGCGTGGGTCGCCGGGTCGGGGCCGAAGGTGAGGCCGTGCTGGAGGGCGGCGGTCCGCAGGTCGTCAAGGACGACGCCGGGCTCGACGCGAGCCCAGCGCTCGCCGGGATTGATTTCGATGATGCGATTCAGATACTTCGAGAAATCAAGGACGATCGCGACATTGCAGCACTGTCCCGCCAGCGAAGTGCCACCACCTCGAGCTAGGATCGGTGCTCCGAATTCGCGTGCGACCTCGATAGCGGCAGCGACGTCGTCGGCGGTTTTTGGAAGAACAACGCCGATTGGGACTTGACGGTAGTTAGAAGCGTCGGTTGCGTAGAGGGCGCGCGAGCCGTCGTCGAAACGGACTTCGCCGGAGATGCGGGCGCGCAACGCTTGCTCCAGCGCTCGCGCGTCGCCACGCCACGCTCGGGCCTCATCAGTCACTGCGATTGCGTTATACCGTCTAATGGGAAATCCCCCAGTCGTCCTTCGACTTCAGCGCTTCGCGCCTCCGCTCAGGGCGACATCGCGGGAGTTCAGGGTCACGCAGTTGTTCCGGAGAATCTCCGCGGAGTGCGAGATACGATCGTCATCGCTCCCGATAAGTTTAAAGGTAGCTTGACCGCGACCGAGGCGGCGCGCGCGATCGAGCGCGGGGTTCGTAAGGCGCGGCCGCGGTCCCGCTGCGAGCTCTGCCCGATGGCCGACGGCGGCGAGGGAACCGTCGACGTTTTCTTGGAGCGCGGCGCAGAGCGCAACGTAGCGCAGGTGCAGGGGCCGCGCGGCGCCCCGGTCGACGCCGTTTACGCGCGCACCGGCCAAACGGCGATCCTCGAGATGTCGAGCGCGTCGGGGCTCGGACTGCTCGATCGTTCGCAGTACGATCCAACGAAAACCACCACGTTCGGAACCGGTGAGCTGATCCGCGCCGCCTTGGACGGGGGCGCCAACCGGATCGTGATGGGAATTGGCGGGAGTGCTACCAACGACGCCGGCACCGGAATGCTGCGCGCGCTGGGCGTCCGCTTCCTCGAGGCGTCCGGCGCCGAGATCGACGGCGATATCCTCGACTTCGCGCGCCTCGGATCAATCGAAGTCGACCGGCTCGACGCGCGGATTGCACAGACGACGATCGAGGTGGCGGTCGACGTCGATAATCCATTGTACGGGCCGGACGGCGCCTCGCACACGTTTGCCGAACAGAAGGGCGCGGCACCCGAACAGATCGCGCGGCTCGAGGAGGTGCTGCGGCACATCGCCGGCGTTAGCGCGCGCACGCTCGGCCGCGACGAAAGCAACGTTCCCGGCGCGGGTGCGGCCGGCGGCCTCGGCTTTGGACTCGTGGCGTATCTCGGGGCGAAGCTGCTGCCAGGCGTGCGCCTCATCGCCCGCGAGTGCGGACTCGACAAGTTGCTCGACGGCGCCACGCTCTGTTTGACCGGCGAGGGGAAGATCGACCTCCAAACGCTGCACGGCAAAACCGTTTACGGCGTCGCGCAGATCGCTCGCGACCATAGAGTTCCGACGATCGCGTTCGGTGGGACGGTGGATAAGGACGCCAAGCAACGCCTCGAACAACTTGGCATCGAGGTCGTGGGGATTTCGCCGGCCGGTACGCCGCTCGAGGAATCGATACGATCGGCCGCGACGTTGTTGGAAGCCGCCGCGCAGGCCGCCGTTTCGATCGCAGGCGGCGCGGGTATGCCAACGTAATGCAGATCGACACGACACTTCTACCCGTACGCGGCGACGACGCAGTCGAAATCCTTCGCAACGATCATCAGGTAATCAAGAGCCTGCTGACGGAGCTGACGGGCGAGGCGCCCCAAGAGCGCAAACGCGTATTCGAACAGCTGGTTGGAGTTCTCACGATCCACAATGCGACCGAAGAGAACCTCGTCTACCCGGCGATCAATAAAATTGCCGATAGCAAACAAGAATCGCAGCATCTCTACCACGAAACCGCTGACGCGGACGTCCTCGCGTTTGAGCTCGATGCGCTGCTCAAAGCCGGCGACGTCTCGCAGTTCGGCGTGAAAGCCGAGAAGTTCCAAGAGGCGCTGCTCGCGCACATCGATGAGGAAGAGAACAAAGCGTTTCCGCGGCTGCTGGAGATCGGTGACCCCCGAAAAGTCGAAGAGCTTGCAGAGGCCATACGTAACTTCCGCAAATCGCTTCACTTCGAAACGGCAGTTTGATCCCGGCGGCGAGCCTCTTTGAGCGAGCGCTTTAGCGTCTGATCGAGGGGTTCGCCCTTCTTCTCCCACCCCTCGACGAAACGCAGAGAGAAGCGCTCCTCAGAGGAGAGGCCGTGTGAGGCGCGCTTTCCGCTTGCGCGCTTTTTCCCCGGGAGCCTCCGCTGCGCCGTGTAGATTTCGAGGACGGCCGGATGAACGTACGCCTTGCGGCAGACGGCCGGGGTATTTCCGAGGCGCGCGGCAACACGCTCTAACGCGGCGGCGATGTTCGTTTTTGCGTCGGCGAGCTGCGCGGCCGGCTCGGCGAGAGCGCCGATGCACTCGACGGTCCCGATCCACGTTCGAAAATCTTTTGCCGAGAAATCGTCGCCCGCGATCTCACGCAAATAGGCATTGACGTCGTCCGAACTGACGCTCGCGACCGAACCATCCTCTTCGACGTAGCTGAAAAGCTCCTCGCCCGGAAGATCGCGACAACGCTTGATGATACGCGCGAGCCGGGCGTCGTCGAGCAGAATGCGCTGTTCCTTTCCGGTCTTGCCGCGAAACTGCAGGCGCACTTGCGAACCGGCGACGCGCACGTGGCGCGTGCGCAGCGTCGTCAGGCCGAATGAATCGTTTTCCCGGGCGTACTCCTCGTTGCCGACACGCAGCCCGGTGGCGTCGAGTAGCGAAACGACGGCGGCAAGTACTTTGCGGCGCGAGAGCCCCGCGCTCGAGAGATCGACGGCGACCGCCTTTCGAATCGCCGGCAACGCGTGGCCGAAGGCGACGAGGCGGTGGTACTTCGCCTCATCGCGCACTTCGCGAAAGCGCTTGTGATATCGGTACTGTTTGCGCCCGCGCGCGTCACGTCCGGTCGCTTGGAGGTGCCCGTTGGCGATCGGCGAGATCCAAACGTCGGCATAGGCAGGCGGAACGGCCAGCGATTTGATTCGCTGCAGCTCCGCTTCAGCGTGCACCGGCTTGCCGTCGGGAAAGAAGTAGGCGAAGTGCTTCCCGCGCTTACGCCGGGTGATTCCGGGCTTACGGTCATCGACGTATCGAAGGCCGGCTTCACGCGCCGCCAGCGCGGGATCGAGGGATTCGGCGAGCACCTACTTACTATACCCAGATTGGATCCTCAACGGCGGGGTTGCCGCCGCGCGCGGTGGCGCGGCGGCGGTTTGCCTGCCGTGCCCCGCGAAAACGAGCGAAAGAGTCCGGCGCGTTAGTTATCGGGATCGTTGAAGTTGGCGTAGTAGTGCGAACCATCGCAAAACGGTTTGTTCTTCGAATGGCCACACCGGCAGAGGGCGTAATGCTCGAGTGAGGCGCCTTGATTGCGCGGCTCGCCTTCGAGCTCGATGCCGCCGCGAACCCAGTAGCTCTGATTGTGCGAGACGAAGATCTCGGCGTCGCGCTGCTCGCCTTCGTAACGAACGCCGTCCTTGATGAAACCCAGCGCTCCCGAGGGGCACTGGCGGACGATCGCCTCGATCTGCTCGGCCGGCGCACCCTCGGGCGTCACGAACGGCTCGCCTTTGACGTGGAATACCGCAGGCAGATGCTCCGTGCAGTTGCCGAAGTGCGAGCAGGTTCCGCGATTATCCAGGACCGTAAGGTCTTTGGTTTCGTAGGTATCGAGGTGGTCGGCCGTGCGATCCGGCTGCTTGTTGCTGCAAAAGTTGATCCGGGCGTGCGTGCCGTCGCAGTACGGCTTGATCGCCGAGCCGCCGCAGCGGCAGAGCGCGAGAATCGGTCGCACGTCCAAGCTCTCGCCTTTGGAGTTGGTGAGCTTGCCGAGGTTGCGCACGATGTACGGGCCGTCAAGCTCGGGTCGGATGGTCGTGCGATTGACGCGGCCGTCGCAATCTTCGCGCACCGCCTGGGCGAACTCCGGTGGAATGAAGGGCGTTAGGTGTTCGGCGACCGATTCGAGTGCGGCGGCGGCCTCTTGCACTTGCTGCGGTAGGGTCGCCTCTTTGGCGAGATTCGTCAGACGTGACGAGAGATCGTAGAGACGCTCGAGGAAAAAGATCCAGGCGGCTTTGCGGTGCGAGAGCAAACGCACGTTCTGAGTGATGCCAAAGGGCGGCCCCGCCGCCATGGCGGGATACTCCGGGCCGGCCGGCATCCGCGCGAGTGCCTCGCCGAGCGGACGCAGGCCGGAGGCCATCATTCGCAGCGTACCGCGCGAGAGGAGACGTAGCTGTTCTTCGGTTTCGCCGCCGTGCGCGAAGAAGCGCGCCAGCATCATAAGCATCAATTCGTAGACGCTGTTGAAGATTTCGGCGAGCTCGCGCGAGGAGGCATCCGTGATCCGTTGCAAGCCCCCGTTAGGGCCAACGATGCGCGTGATCGGATTGACGAGCATCTTCCGGAATGGTTCGAAGACGCGGCTCTCCGCCTTCGCGCGCTGCGCGAGCTGTTCGTATTCCTCGTGGATGGAATGGAATACGTAGAAATGCGCGTCGGGATGGTGGCGCGGCGGCGCTTCGCCCTGTTCGATGATCCGCTCGACGGCACGGTGCGCGGAGGCGCGGTCGTGCACGCGGATCAGCTCGCGCGGGAGATCGAGGTAATCGGGCCTAGCCTGATCGGCCGGATCGCCGATGAAGAGCCGCTCGGGATTGATGGTATCGAACGCCGTTTCGATCTTCTTATAGAACTCACCGATCGTGCGGAAATCGACGTCGAACGGCTCGATCGCGTTCTGCTGGCGAACGATCTCGTCGTGGTCGATCTGCGCCGTCGTGCGGCGGCGGATATCGTCGCAGAGCGGGCGGAGATGCACCGGAATCGCCTCATCGGCCGGCATCTCATAACACATGAAGCGCTCGATCAGCTCGTGTGAAAGCGGTTCGAGCGTAATTTCGATTCCGAACGGAAATGAAGTCGCCGGAAGGGGGAAGTTCGAGCGTCCGAAGTGGGGCGCACCGCCGGCCGCGGTCAGAATATTCGAAACCTGCGCAAGGTGGAGCATCTCCTCGACCGCGACGTGCGCGATCTTCTGCTTCCAGCCGCGAATCGCCAACAGCTCGTCGTAGGTGATGCCGCCTTCGTCCGGACGCATCTTAATGGAATAACCGGCATACAAGTAGGAGCATGCCAGGTCGTGCTCGAGTTCGGACGCGCGCGTCAGCAAATAGAGCAGCTCTTCGCGCGTTTCGACGGGCGCGATGTGGTTTTCGGCGGCGACGCTCATGCCGCCTAAACCGGGGCGAGGCGCGGGTGGGTTGCAGCGCCCCCGCCCAGGACGAGGCGCGCGATTATTTTAGGGCAGCGGTAGCGTTCTAGATTGCAGCGAGGGCGCGGGCCTCTCCTTTCTTTACGGTCTCGGTATTGCCGCTCTATACGCGTTGAGCGCTTGGCGAAGATCGTCGAGCGTCATCGCGCCGTCGGTCTTTTGGAAAACCACCAAATGTAGCGCCATCAAGTCCTTGAGCAGCTGTTGGGGGACCTCTTCGATGCGCAGCGGCGCCACGGTGGCGTTGGCCGCGCGCATCGCTTGAACGCCGGTCACTTGCGCGGTGATCACCGCTTCCTTCATTCTCGGATCGTACGCGCATCATCGTCTTCTCGGCATCGAGTTCGGCGAGACCCCGGGCCCCGCGGCCCAGCCCACCAAGGCGCCATCGGACGACACCGTGGAGGGCAATGCCTCCGGGCCAGACGTCACCTGTGCGACTGCCGGCAAACCGATCGTGCCGCCGGCCATGGCAAGTAAAATGAGGCCGAAAATTAGTGCACGCATGGTGCGACGATGCGTCGACCACCGGAAAAACGCCTCCCCGGAAAGCAGAAATAGCGGCCGCATGGCGTACCATGCAAGTATGATCGACGTAAAGCGCGGCTCCCGAATTGGCGCAACCGTGGCCGTGCTCTTTTTTGGCGCACTCGACATCACGCTGCAAGGCCGTTACCGGCTGGCGCCGCGTGGCGCGGTTACCGCGATCGGCGCGCTTCTGGTCGTCCTACTGATCGCGACGTATTACGTGAAGAATCAGCGGCGGAGGCGGCTCGAGTGGCGTGCGATGACGCTCTGTATCGTCGCTGCCATGGTCTTAAACGCCGCAAATCTCGCCGATGTCGTGCGAGACGTTCTCTTCGATTCCGGGACCGTCGAACCGACCTCATTGATTCTCACCTCGCTTGCCATCTGGACGGCTAACGTGCTGGTTTTTTCGCTGCTTTACTGGGCGATCGACCGCGGCGGCCCCGATGCGCGCGCCAGCGGATCGCAGGAGCGGGCCGATTTCGATTTCCCTGCATACACTTCGACGCGCGCGGCCGCGGGCTGGGATCCGGCATTTATGGACTACTTATTCCTTGGATTCACCACCGCAACGGCCTTTAGTCCGACAGAAGCAATGCCCTTAACGTCGCGGGTGAAGGGTCTAATGGTCGTCCAAAGTTCTGTGTCGTTAATCACAGTTATTATCGTCGCGGCGCGCGCGATCGGGATCATTCCAAGCACGTAACCCAGACCGAACAGGTAAACTCTTGGATTTCGTTAACGGCCTGGCGCACACAACCGATGCGCCTCAAGCGTACAAGGCCATGTATCGGTCAACCGAATAAAGCCAAGTCTCTCAAGGATTGGCCGACTCGTAGGAAGAGCGTCGACGATCAAGTAACGCGCGCCCAGGACTATCGCATCCCGTGCGCGAGCCGCGACCATTGCGCGGTAGAAGCCGCCGCGACGACAGCGATCCAACGTTCCTCCTCCGTATAGGCCTCCGAAGGCGCTCTGCGGATCGATGTACAGCCTGCCGATACTTACGGCGGCATCCTCTTCGATCGCGATATAGCCGCGATGGCGCAGCGAGCCGCTCTCGACGCCGGCGAGCAGCTCCCGAGCCGTAGGCCCGTGGTCTTTTTCAAAGATCTCATCCGCCGATCGGCGATACAGCTCCACGTGGTCTTTGTTTTCAATACGTGTAACGAGGTGAGTCGGCGGTTCGTCAATCCAGCCTGGCCGGTCATTCAAATCCAGCACGAGTACGGCTTCCCGCGGGCCGGCCCTAAAGCCGTATCGCTCCACGCGCTGCAGCAGGTCTGAGGGGCGATCGTGCTGATAAACCTTCCATTCAACTTGGACCGCTAGGTTCCGGTAGTGCGCCGCTTCCTCGGCGATAATCCGATCCGCAAGCTCGTCCGTTAAGGAAGAGAACGAAATCATGTGACGTTCGGAATTGGCGCAATGAAGGCGCGAGACATAGGGTAACATTTCGAGCGAGCAGCCCTCCGGCGCGAGAGTACGTCGCTCGAGATCCAGCCGGCGAAGGATCGCATCGGGTTCGCTCATCGTGGTCCGCAAGTCATTGCGAGCCGTACTCTTGATCCGGCTCGAAGAGGAGCGTATCCACTTTTCCGTGAGCGTCCAGGCCGTACCAAATCAAGATGGAGCTCGTGCCCTTTGCAAGGCGAAATCGCGAAACGGTCAACGACGCGTTATCGGGCGACGGCATTCGTTGCACGAGCGTGAGCGCGCCGCCGGGCCATAAGGGCGCAATCCTGCGCTGTACGCGGGCGCTGATGCTGGGCGTGACCACCCGAGCAAAGTCCGCTGAAACGAAGGGACGAATATCCGCGCCGGATGCGATGCGGTCCAGCAGCGAGCCCAGCGACGCCGCAATGCGGGGCGCAGCATCGGCAATTCCCGTCAGCTTTTGCGGAAGCAGCGGCGCCTCGGCCAGCCCGGCGATCACGTGCGCCATGTAATCGGTACGCGCCGAGTCGGAGTTGGCGAGCACGACGACGGCGAGCGAGTCATTGGGGTAGCGCGAGATCTGAGAGGTGAAGCCCTGCCAGGCGCCTCCATGTTCGATCAGGTGATGCCCGTTTTGAGTCGTTATCTCCCAACCAAAACCGTAGTCACCGCCGTTCGGCTTTCCGTCATTGAGCTTATAGACCGTCCACATTGCATTCAAGCTCGATTCCTCGAGGAGCTGCGTCGTGTATAGGGCCGCATCCCACTTCGCCAAGTCCAAGACGTTGAAGTACAGCGCGCCGTCGGCCGTGGAGTTGAAAGTCGGCGAGACCCAGTCTTGATTCTTGAGCGCGCCGTCTTCCCACTGATACCCGGCCGCTCGGTTCGGGATGATGTCGGCCTCGCTGATAAGCCGCGTAGAGTTCATGCCAAGCGGCTTGAAGATGCGCTTGGCGAGATAATCGGCATAGAACGTGCCGGTGACCCGGTGGATCAGGAATCCGAGCAGCACGTAGTTCGTGTTTCGATAATTCCACTTTGCGCCGGGTGGATTCTCGATCGGCAGGGCTTCGATCTTGCGCAGTAGTTGGGATTCCGTATAATCCAGACGAAGGTAGAATGGCCCATTCGGACCCGTCCTCTCGGGCGACTCGTACTCGGCCAGGCCCGAGGTGTGCGACAGCAGATTCTTGATGCGGATCGGCTTCCAACTCACCGGTGCGCCTGGGAAGTACTTGATGATGCTGTCATTGAGCGAAACGCGGCCCTCTTCCACAAGCATCATGATCGCCGCAGACACGAACTGCTTGCCGACGGAACCCGATTGGAAGACCGTTTCGGGTTTTACCGGAACGCGCAGTTCGACGTTCGCGAAGCCGTAGCCCTTGGCCAGAAGAAGGTTTCCACGGCTGTAGATGCCGACGGCCGCACCCGGAACGTGCGAACGCGCCATCTCGCTCGTCACGAAGCTGTCGATCGATGCGATCTGCGCATCGGTCAGCGGAGCACGCGTTTGCGGCGCGGGCGTGGCGGCCAACGCAAATGCGAGAGCGGCGCAGAGCAACAGGGCGTGCCGGGCAGTCATGGAGCTAAGCCGCTTCCGCATACCGAGCAAAACACCCAAAAGATAGGCTTTCGCCTTCAAGGGCTGCAGTAGCGCCGCTTGACCTTCTATGTTATCGAGCGCCGCTTTGAAAGTCTCGCGATCGACCTCCGGCAGCTCGACGACGATCCGTTCCCGATCCATCCGTTTCGGCTCTCCTACTCTCTTCAATTCCCGCGCCACTGCCGACCATTACTCAGGCTCGATCGGCATCCTTTTCCACAAACTAGAAGCCGGCTAGCACCGAACGTATCGCGCCGGTGAGGTCGACGCTGCGGGCGCGCCGCGCCGGCGCCACGCTCACCCCGCTCAAGTGACGTTCGGCGGCAATCCGGTTTGCGACGCGAATGATTTGCGCCACGATCGAGCGATAGAGCGCGTCGCGCTGCGCCTGTAACGCGCGAATCTGCGCGAGCGCGGCAGTGCGCGATTGACGGTCGGCCCGTGCCAGCGTGCCGAAGCGCCTCGAGATATCGTTGCTTGCGGCAGAGAGGTTGCCGCCGATATCGATCGCCTGGGCGCTCGAGCGATAGCCGGTGCGAAAGAGCGCGAGCTGCGCGGGAAAGTTTGGCAGTGCTCCCGCGGCGCTGGATTCGGCGCGGACGACCTCGCCGTGGATTGCCGAATTGGCGGCGGCTTTGTCACGAAGCTCCCCGGTCATCTGCGCGTTGGCGGTCGCCGCTTCCGTCCGCAGTTGCCGGTCGTACGCGGCCAGCGTTGCGGCATCGGCTCGCCGTAATGCGGCGATTGCCTGGGCTTCGCGGCGATCGAGCCCGGCGCGCTGCGCTTCGAGGGCGGCTCGATCGGCGCGATCGAGGTGCAGATGCG
>DATAQH010000383.1:0-8974 GCA_036264815.1 Candidatus Cybelea sp. | reverse complement strand
GTTCGCGTTGGGATAATTAATTGTCGAACCGGCCTGAGCAGCTACGTGTCGCACCAGTACATCATCGCCGCGCAGGCCGGTTCGACCATTAATTATCCCAACGCGAACTGGGGGTGCCCCGGCGGAAAAGGCGATATTATATGGACGATCAAAACGCAGCCGCCGCGAGCCTACGACAAGCAAGTCGAGGACTGCTTCGACTACCAGACCCTCGGCGACGAGTTGGACGGTGCGGGCGACAGCTGGGCCTTCTACGCAACGCCCCTCGGCAAGGTCGGTCCGGGCGGTAAGGCATGCGGAGGCGGCCTCAGAAACGACGGCTACACGCAAAGCGGAATCTGGAGCTCGTACCAGGCCGTTAAACATATCTGTTACGGCCCCGACTGGGATCAGGATGTCTTCTATCCGCCGCAGCAATTTCTGACCGACGTCGGCAACGGGCAGCTCCGCGACGTCACTTGGATCACACCCTACTGCAAGAACTCGGACCACCCGCGCTGCAACGCCGATGGCGGCCCGTCGTGGGTGAGCTCGATCGTGAACGCGGTTGGCGAATCGAAGTTCTGGGATTCGACCGCGATCTTCATCTTCTGGGACGATTACGGCGGCTTTTACGATCCGGAACCGCCCGCCTATAAAGATTACGATGGGCTGGGAATACGCGTGCCGCTAATTATTATCTCGCCGTACGCGAAGAAGGGCTGGGTCTCGCACGTCCATTACGAGCACGGCAGCATTCTTAAGTTCATCGAAGATCGGTTTGGGCTGGCGAAGCTAACGATGAACGGCAGCGACGCCCGCGCGACCTCACCGGCGCTGAATTGCTTCGACTTCTCGAAGCCGCCGCGCAAGTTCGTACCGATTCAATCGAAGTACAATACGAACTTCTTCTTACGTCAGACGCCCGACTACCGTCCGCCGGACACGGACTAAAGCGACCTCGACGGGGACACCCCTAGGTCGGGGTTCGCCAACGCTTGAAGAGCTCGTTGGCGATGCCGAACTGATCGAGCGCTTTGCCGACGGTATGGGCGATGATGTCGTCCACGCTCTGGGGGTTGGCATACATCGCCGGAATCGGCGGCAGGATCACCGCGCCGATCTCCGCCAGCTGCGCAAGCGTGCGGAGGTGCCCGAGGTGCAGCGGCGTCTCGCGAATCACCAGAACCAGCCTGCGTTTTTCCTTTAGACAGACGTCCGCGGCGCGAACGAGCAGGTTGCCGTTCATCGAATAAGCGATCGCGCTCGCGCTCTTCATCGAGCATGGGATCACGAGCATGCCGTCGGTCAGGAACGAACCACTCGAAATCGCGGCGGCAAGGTCGTCGTCGCGGTGCACGACGTCGGCGAGGGCCTCGAAGTCTTCGCCGTTCATCTCGGTTTCGAGTTCGATCGTTCGGCAAGCCGCGGCCGTCAGCACGAGGTGCGTCTCGATGCCGCCGATCGAACGAAGCGCCTGCAGCACCATGTAGCCATAAAGACTGCCGCTCGCTCCGCTGATGCCGACAATGATCCGCCGCATCGGAAGGCGGTTATACGTCGCGTGCAGGGGCGCCTGGTGGGAACTGTAACTTCAGCAGAGTGTTCATTGACGATGCCGAGCGCTGGCATCGGACCGGCGAAGAGGCACTCCTCCTGGGGATGATTCGCTCGACCTGCTCGGGTGTGCCGCACGATATCGGCGCCGCCTACGCGACGCTGGCCTCACGGACCGGAAACCTCCTGGACGCGATCGACCGCGGCGCCCTCGCGCTGCCCGCAGCGGAACGAGACAGCGTCCTGCGTTTTGCATCGCGCGCGCGCCGCGTCCGCGCGCTGCCTCACGACCTTGACGGCGCTGCGTTGCGAACGGCGATCGCCGAGGCGTTCGAGATGCGCGCTTCGCAGCCGCCTTTCGACACGCCCTTCGACACGGCTCAGGGTGACACAACTGGCGGAACTCAGGGTGACACAACCCGGGAGTTCGAGCTTGCGGAGGCGGTTTCGCCCGAAGAACCTCGCGGCGTTGCGGCATGGCAAAAGCACTTCAGCGCCTCGGCGCTCAACGCGTACGCAGAGTGCGAGCGCAAGTGGTTTTACCGCTACGCTTGCGCGGCCGTCGAAGATGAAGGATCCTCTGCCTCCGCCTACGGCACCGCTTTTCACCTCGCACTCGAAGACTTCCACGGCGAGTTTGCGCGCCCGCGCGCCGCGGAACGTGCGGCGATGCGCCGGCGAATGCGCGAGTACGTTCAGTGGGCGTTCGAGCGAAACCGCACCGATTTTGGAACGCGAGTCGAGTTCTTGCTTCAGGTACGCCGGGCGCAGCGAACGGCGCAGCGGTACATCGAGTGGCTGCTGGCCGAGGAGGCGCAGGCGCCTTTCGAGGTGCTCGGGCGCGAAGTTCCGGCGAATCTCGAGCTCGAGGGCCGGCCTTTCGTGGGGTTCATCGATCGCTTGGATCGCGACGAGCGTTCAGGCTCCATCGGCGTCGTCGACTACAAGACCGGCAGCATCGCTACGAGCCCCGCGGAATACGCGGAAAAAGTGCGTCGCTTCGCGGATTTTCAGCTTCCCTTCTACTACTGGGCGCGCACGGCCGCGGGCGACCGGGTCGCCAAGTTGATGCTGATCCCGCTCAAGGACGCGCTCCTCGACGTCAAACCGATCGTCGTGGAGGTCGGCAAGACGATCCGTCTCGACGAGCTCGAGCGCTCGAAGACAAAGATGATCGAACTGAGCGCGCACCTCTCGTCGGGGAAGGTCGCCCACTTTGGCACCGCGCAGACGCCGTCGCCGTGCACCTTCTGCTGTTATGCGACGGCGTGCACGAAAAAGCCGTTTCCCGAAGCCGCGCGTTTCGGAAGTTGATCGCGTTCGACCTAACGCAAGAGCAACGCGCCGCCGTCGAAGGTCCCCTCGACGCCTGCTTCGCGATCGTCGGCGCCCCGGGTACGGGCAAAAGCGCCGCGCTCGCACAGCGGCTGGAGCGCGCGCGCGCCCTTTACCCTGGCTCGCAGCCGCTGACCGTTTCCGCGCCGCGCGCGCTGGGCGAGTATGCAGCCGAGCTGCTGCGCGCCGGTGGTCGCGAGATCGTGCTCGTCGACGACGTCGAAGCGGAGCTGCTCTTCACGCGGGCCTGCGAACCGCTCTTCGAGCTGCAGTGGGAAGAGTTCGCGGCCGATCAACTCGACCCCGAGGTTCCGGGGCTGCGTTCGCCGGCACGATTCCTGCGCTCGGCCTTTCGCTTGATCCGGCGGCTCGGCGACGCCGACGTCAGCCCGGCTTCGTTCCTCGCAGCCGCGCTGCGCGGAGCGACCGAGTTCTACGCGAATCCGCCGAACTTCGCCGATCCCTCCCTGCTGATCGCGACCAAGAACACCTACCACGATTCGCTCGACGTGACCCCGGCGGAACTCGCGCGGCAGTATCGCCGCGAGATCGACCTCGCCAAAATTCTGGCCCGCCTCTACGAAGACTACCAGCATCTCGTTGCCGCGTCGGGACGGATGACGGGGCGCGACGCCGTTGCTGCGGCAGCGACGATGCTGCGTAATGACGCGGCGATGGTTCAGCGGCTGCGCGAGCGCTGCCGGCACGCCTTCATCGACGATGCGCAGGAGCTAACCGAGGTCGATCTGACGCTCTTGCGCGCGATCTTCGGAGAAAGGCTCGAGTGCGTAACGCTCTGCGGCGATCCGGCTTCCTCGGTAACGACGGTGCGCCGCACGCAGCCCGAAGCGATCTTCGCGCTCGGTGCTTCGCATGTGAAGCTGCAGGAACGCCGGCGTTCTCCACGCGTCGAGCTGCATCGTCCGCCGTCCGCCGCGCAAGAGGCTTCCTTCATCGCCGATCGCGTGGCGACGTGGATGGGAGAAGGCGTCGGCCCGGAGCGCATCGCCGTGATCTTTCGCTCCGCGCGCACCGTCGAACCGTACGAAGCCGCGCTGCTCGAGCGCAACATTCCGGTGCTGACCTCCGGCGACGTCAACCTCTTTACGGACCGCCGCTCGCTCGACGCGCTTGCGCCGCTGTGGAGCGTCTTCGATCCGTTTCGCCACGAGTGGCTGCTGCGGACGCTCGAAGGGCCGGCGCTCGGACTTTCGGATGCCTCGCTGCAGCTTCTTTGCGCGGAGCCGAGCTCTCCCCAGCGTCCGCTCTTTGCCTTCGACGACGAACCCGCTCCGACGACGCGCACGAGCCGCTGGAACCCCAAGCGCGATCTACGCTTGGGGTGGAACGTCATTCGCGGCGAGCAAGACGCGGCGCTCTCCGAGGACGCGGCGGCTCGCGTGCAGCGTTTTCGCCGGCTCCGCGAAAACTGGCTCGAGGTTATGGAATCCCAGCCCTTCGAAACGTTCGCACGAACCGTCTGGCGCGACGCGCTAGCGCGCGAAGGCGATCCCGGATCGGCGCGGGCACGAAGCCAAACGATGCTCCTGCAGCGCCTTCTCAAACGTTTGCGCGAGTTTGCCGCAGAGCATCCCGGGGCGCGCGTCGCCGAGATCCTCGCTTACGCACAGCAACGAATGGAGAGCGATCTCGAGAGTTGCGAAGCCGCCGATCCGCGGGGCGCGGGTCGCGGCTTCGTGCAGATGCTCAGCGTCGAAGCGGCGCAAGGTCTCGAGTTCGAGCACGTGGTGGTGGGCAACGTTCGCCCCGGGTCGTTTCCGCTCTGGTACGCGCCAGAAGCCTTCCTCTTCAGCCCGCGGCTCGGCATGATTCCTAAAGAGAACGTGGGTGAGGCTCAGGCATCGCGCACCGCGAAGTTCAGCTACTACATGTTTCGCACGAAGGCGATGCAGCGGTACAACGAACGCGAGCGTCGCGCGCTGCACTACGCGATGCGCCGTGCGCGCCGGAGCGCGCTGGTGACCGCTTGGGGTACGCCGACGCGCGGCATCACCGCGCCCGAGCTGCTCGAAGAGCTGCGCTAACGGCGTGCGCCTCAAAGAGATCTCGCCCGAGCTCTACGCGCGCGACGTCTTGCCGCTGACCTTTCCGCTCTGGGCCGGAAGGCGCGACTTCGAACTCTACCTCGACCAAACGCTCGAGATCGCGCGGGGCGCGTACGGACGGCGGCACTATCGCACGCTCGGGCTCTACGACGGTAAGACGCTGCTCGCGTCGTTCAAGCGCTACGAGCGCGAATTGCACCACGGCGAGCGGCGCTTGCGCGCGATCGGATTCGGTGCCGTCTATACGCCCGAGCAGTTTCGCGGACGCGGCTACGCCAGCGTGATGATGGCGGCCGAACTGGATCGGGCGCGTGACGCGGGCTACGATCTGGCCTATCTCTTTTCGGATATTCGGCCGGAGTTCTACGCGACGTTCGGGTTCCGGGTGCTGCCGTCGCGCGAGTGGACGCTGCGCGCCGACCTGCTGCCGGTTCGTCGCATCCACCCAGCGCCGCTGCGCGCCGACGATTGGAGCGGCGTGCGCCGCGTCTTCGCGGCCTGCGAGGCAGGCCGGCCGGCGGGCTTCACGCGCGGTCAGAGCGCGTGGTGCTGGATTGGGATGCGGATGCGTCACGGCTCGGAGCTTGCGGCCGGCCAGGCGTTCAATCTCGTGCTGCGGCGCCCGCGCGGCGTACGCGCCTACGTGTTCGGCGCGCGAGCACCCGAGAAAGATGCTTATATTTTAGACGAGTACGGTTTTGCCGACGAGGCCTCTGCCGCGCTCATTCCCTCGCTGTTGCGCGCAGCCGCCGGCGATCTGCAGCGTATTACGGGCTGGGTACCGCCCAGCGATTTTCGCCACTTGCTGCCGAGCGGTACCCCGCGCAAGCGGACTCGCTCGATCTTTATGATCGCGCCGCTTCGCCAAGAGGGCCGCGAGCTGCTCGAGCGCGCGCTCGCGCGCAAGGGCGCGGAGTTCTGCTGGGCAACGGATCACATCTGAGCGGAACGGCGGATAAGCGAGCAGACCCGGGAGTTCGTTGCGGTCTAAGCGCCGAAGGACGCGACGTTCTTTTTCAAACACCAAAGACCGACGAAAAGAGTGGAGACCAAAGATGGACGAGGACATTTCACCCGACGTAATCCCGGAGTCGCAGCGCCCGAGCGACCCCGCCGAGGCGGTACGCCGCGAACGGGAAAAATACGGCGAGGGAAGCATCAACCCCAATCGAGACGACCAGTGGGACGAACACCACGGTCAACCGGAGGATATCGTCTAGATTGCGCATCATCACGGCCACGCTTATCGCCCTGCTGATCGGCGCAGCCCCCGCAACACAGAGCGCGGGGAGCGCCGACGCTCAATACGAATCGCTCGCCAAGGCGTATTATGAGGGTTCGTTCCGCCTGAGTCCGATCGACGCCACCGCCGTCGGCGTTCACGATTACGACGACCAAATCGGCGATTTCTCCGCCCCCGGCATCGCCGCGCAGCTCGCGAACGATCGCACCTACCTCGGCAAGCTCGCAACGATCGACCGCGCCACGCTGTCGCCGAGCGTCGCGCTCGACGCAACGCTGCTCGAATACACGCTGCGCGACGACCTTCTGCTCAACGAGACGCTCGCACAGTGGCGACACAATCCCGACGTCTATACCCAGTCCGCCAGCGCCGCCGTCTTTACGGTAATGAGCAAGGATTACGCACCGCTCGAAAAGCGCCTCGGCTTTGCCGTCGCGCGAGAGCGTTTGATTCCGGCGATGCTCGAAGACGGCGAGAAGAACGTTACGACCGTCGATGCGATCACCCAGCAGATTGCCGCCGAAGACGCGCAAGGCTCCGTCGATTTCTTCAAGACCTCGGTGCCGCAGGCGTTCGCGGCGGTGCACGATGCGAGTCTGCAGTCCGAGCTGAAACAGGCCAACGCTGCGGCCGCATCGGCGATGGCGGCCTACGCCCGCTGGATCAAGACGCTCAAGCCCGCCGGCACCTTTGCGATCGGCGCCGACGCGTATCGCAAGCGCCTGCTCTATGAGGACGCGGTCTCGATGCCGCTCGATCGGTACCTCGCTGTCGGCCAGCGCGCCCTCGAACAGACTCGCGCGGAGTTCATCGCGACGGCGCGCAAGATCGACCGGAACGCCACGCCGCTGCAGGTCTATCTCTCGATTACGAAGGTTCACCCGGCGCCCGGCGCGCTGCTTTCGACCGCGCAGAACGATCTCGTAAAGCTTCGCGCCTTCATCGAGGCCAAGCAGATCGTCACGCTGCCGCCCAGCGCAAACATCAAGGTAATCGAGACGCCGCCGTTCGAGCGCGCCACGACCAGCGCAGCCGAAGATTCGCCGGGACCGCTCGAGACCGTCGCCACGCAGGCCTACTATTACGTGACGCCGGTCGACCCGACGTGGTCGGCGAAACAGAAAGAAGAGTTCCTCGCGCAGTTTAACGACTTCGAGTTTCCGATCATCTCGGCGCACGAAGTCTATCCGGGCCACTTCACCAACTTCTCGATCGACCGCGGGCTCGACCTCAGCCTCACGCGCAAGCTCTCGGTGAGCTCGGAGTTTGCCGAAGGCTGGGCGCATTATAGCGAACAGATGATGGTCGATCAGGGCTGGGGCAACGGCGACCCCCGCGTGCGGCTCGCGCAGCTCGACGAAGCGCTCCTTCGGGAATGCCGCTACGTCGTAGGCGTCAAGCTGCACACGGCCGCGATGAGCCTCACGCAGGCCGAGCAGCTCTTTACCGGTCGCTGCTTTCAGACGCACCAGGTTGCCGTTGAAGAGTCCCTGCGCGGTACGCAGGATCCGATGTACGGCTACTACACGCTTGGAAAACTGATGATCCTCAAGCTGCGAAGCGACTACAAAAAGAAGCTCGGCAACGCCTATACGCTAAAGAAATTCCACGACGAGCTGCTGTCGCGCGGAGATCCGCCGCTGCCGCTGCTGCGCCCCTTCATTTTGGGCGACAGCGACGACGGAAAACCGCTCTAACATTTGGACCGACCAGGCCGGGAATGGCGAGCCGCCGCCGTTGGACGACCGAGCCGCTGGGATACGGGGTTTCGTTTGAAGCTCGCAAGAAGGGATTATGAAGGTAGAGAGGCGCATAGTTGCCTCAATCTCAGTGCTAAAATTGTTCGGAGGAGGCTTTAAGAAATGAAACGTCTTGTTATTTCGCTCGTCTGCGGCATGGCCGTCGCTGCGACCTCAGTCGCATCGGTTTTGGCGAGCCCGCCGAGCGTTACCGGAACCTGGCAGGTTCAGCAAACCGGTGCTAACGGAAGCTCGATGTCGACCGTTACGCTGCAGCAGTCCGGAACCGGTATCGTCGGCAACAACGCCAAGAACGGAAACGGATTTACCGGAACGTTCGTCAACGATTCACAGATCAACGGCAAGTGGCACGGTCCGAGCGGAGCCGGCTGGCTGACGGTCTACGTCAGTCCGAACGGCCACAGTTTCAACGGAACGTGGGGCTACAACGGCCGCCCTTCAAACGGCTCGTTCGTCGGGAATAAGGTGCTGCCGCCGTCGCCCGTGACCGCCGCAGGCTCGTGGCACGTCAAGGGCGCGGGCGGCCCAAATGCCTTCATCGGAACGATGAAGTGCAGCGAGTCGGGGCCTTCGGTCGTCTGCCACGCCGGCCCGATTGTTCTCAACGGCAAGTTCCGCACGAAGGACAAAGTACGAGCGACGTGGACCGGGCCGAACGGCTCGGGCTGGTTCTCGTTCTGGTTCAATGACGACAACAACAGCTTCAACGGCATCTGGGGTGACGGTGCCGAAACGACGCCGCCCGTCGGCCGCGTCGTCGGACAGCGCGCACTCTAAGGCGCGTCCGCGAACCTCGTTACGAGAAGGGTCTCCGCCCGCAAAGGCGGGGGCCCTTCTTCATTCGCTGCGAGATCTTAGCTGCTCGACTTCTTGCAATTGACGGTGGTCGGGGTTGATTTACCGGTCGGATCGATTACGGTGTTGGCGTCGGAAGTCTCCGTCTCGCTCACCTTGGTTATGACGTCGGTAACGGTGGTGCCGTCGAGTCCCTTCCCGGTTAAGGTCATCGCGTTGCCGTTCCAGCCCGGCGAGGA
>DATAQH010000358.1:0-2220 GCA_036264815.1 Candidatus Cybelea sp. | reverse complement strand
TAACACGTGACTGTTGCTAACTGCGCCCAGTGCATCGAGCATCGCCGCGCCGTCGGAGAGTTTGTCTAATCGCAGCGCTCCAACCGTACAGAACGTCAGCGCGACGTAAAGTATTCCACCGATAATCAGCGCGAGGATGATGCCGATCGGCACGTTGCGCTCGGGGCGCTTCGCCTCTTCCGAGGCAACCGTTACCGTGTCGAAACCGATGTACGCAAAGAACACCAGTGCCGTGCTGGCGAGCACGCCGTGATACCCCATCGGTGCGAACGAATGCAGATTGGCAAGGTGCACGCCCGGAGCCACCACGACGACGAAGACGAGCATCGAAACGACTTGCACGACGACGAGCGCGCCGTTGACGCCTGCCGATTCCCGTATACCGCTGGCCACGAGCAGCGTGACCGCCAGCGTCACGAGAAAAGCCAAGACGTCGATTTGCGGATGCGACGCCCGCACGTTCGCGGTTTGCGCCCACGTTGGAATGGCGATGCCCACGTTACCGAGCAGGTGTTGAAAGTAATCCGAAAGCGACGATGCCGTCGGCGCCAACGAGAGACCGTACTCGAGGATGAGATCCCAGCCGATGATCCAGGCGACGAGTTCGCCCATCGTCGCATAGGCATAGGTGTAGGCGCTGCCCGCAACCGGCACCATCGACGCAAACTCTGCGTAACAGAGCGCAACGCACAGGCTCACGAGGCCGGACAGGACGTAGGCAAGGATGACGGCCGGACCCGCCGCGTGCGCGCCCGCGCCGATCGTCGGGAAAATGCCGCCCAGCATCGTTCCTAATCCGATACACGTCAATGCCGGCCAGCCCAAGATGCGCCGTAAGGGCGGCCCCTGCGCGTCGCCCTGCGTCCAATCCAAGGGTTGGCGCGCAAAAAGTTGCCGCAGGAGAGGGCTTCGCAAAGCAGTCACGGGTTGCGCGGTCGGTTCAACGCACGCCGTCGTTCTCCGGCGCCTATCTCATACGACGCAATCCGCGCCCAACGATCGAAGATTAGGTCCACGTATTCGCGCGTCTCCGCGTACGGCGGTATACCGCGATACTTTTGCACGGCCAGGGGGCCTGCGTTATAAGCGGCCAGTGCCGTCGAGTACGGATCGGCATAAGCGCCGCGATACTCCGCAACGTAGCCGCCGATCAATGCGCCGGACGCAGCAATCGACGCCATCGGATCGTACGGATTTAAACCCACGTCGTCGGCCGTCTCCGGCATGAACTGCGCGATGCCGATCGCACCCGCAGACGAAAGCGCTTCCGGATCGTACGCCGATTCTTGTAGCAGCGTCGCGGCGAGAAACTCAGGAGGCAAGAGATTTGCTGCGGCGGCGCGCTCTGTGAGCACCGCAAACAATAGCGCGTCAGCGGGTACGATGCGCGGATTGGTGCGTAGGATCGCGCGCGTTATCGCGAGTCCGGGCGCAGCAACCGGCGGTCCGTCGCGTAAGAGCACCGCACCTTTGAGCGCCGGTACGCCCGCAGGCGACGGCCAGCTTAATACTTCGTCAAGAACCTTAACGATTCGAGGCGGCGCGATAGTTCGCGTCCCGGTATGGTATATGGTATGCGAACTGCATCGGCACAATAGCAGCGCCGCGCAAAGGAGGACGAGACGCATGCCGTTCATCATCGCTCTCACCGTCACGCTGGTTGCCGGGGATTTCGGTTCAACCTTTTTCTATCACGTTCCGCAACATCTGTGGTTTACGTTGCATCTGCGAACGCATCACGACCGGCGCCGTCCGTACTTCGATCACGCGGTGCTTTCGGCCGACCCACTGGTGCTGCTCGACGGCTTCCTCGGCGCCGTTCCCTACATCGTCGTCGCTGGATTCCTGTGGCACGTATCGTGGAGCGGCGCATTGACCGGCCTGGCGCTCGGGCAGCTGCACGTCTGGTGGCGTCATACCACGGAACTGGGGTGGCGCACGCCGGCTTGGGCCCATCGGCTCGCCCGGCCGTTAGGAATAGTGCTCCCGGAAGACCACGACGGCCATCATCAGAACCCCGACGTCGAATTCGGCGACATCTTCCGGTTTTACGACGCTCCCGCCCGAGCGCTCTTGGCGTTCCTGGCCCCGACCAGCCGCCGGGTCCGCAACGGACAGCGCCGCGCGACGAGGAGGGTTGCGGTTAGGGCGTAATTGAGCCGGATATGGCCAAACGGGCGCTGCTGCTCATCTCGGACACGGGCGGTGGCCATCGAAGTG
>DATAQH010000306.1:0-1646 GCA_036264815.1 Candidatus Cybelea sp. | reverse complement strand
AGAGAAAAATGTCATATGTCCCGAAGACGGCCGAGGGCAACGCAAGATCGAACAAGCCGATTGCCGAGAAGGCGTTTGCCGGAGTCAAGGCGTGCGGCCCGGCGGGATTCACACCAGTTTGGAGACTGCCGGTAACATCTTGAACGAAGGAAAAGAACGGCGGAGGCTGCGGTATCAGGATGCCGTTTGCGGTATTCAGCTGTGCCTGACCGTTGTTCACGGTGGTCTCGGGGATCGAGCCTCTGACGAAGTAGTTCGCTGTAGTGCCGTCCGAGAAGGTCGTTCCCGAGGAGAGGGTTGTCCCCGCCCCGCCGCTAAGCGTGATATTCCGGTTGAAACTATCGTCGAAGATTGTGGTCCCGCTCCGCACAATGCTGAATTCGTCGAGATTGACAACAGTAGCTGCCGCATCGATCGAATAAGCTTGTGCGGTGACGAACAGCAATAGAAACGAAAGAGCGACCAGCCAACGGTGCGTCATCTTGCTCTCCTCCCCGGACGTCGGCCTCTAAGGCGCGTTGATTGTGCAACGCACCACTAATCAACCGACACTCCCGGATTCCCGGTCTGTTGGGTGCGATTTTCCGTCTCGGCGAGGCGCTGCGCAACGAAATTCGGCCGCTGCCGACCCGTTGACGGCCAAAATGGCGAGTCGCTCGGCCGCGTCGCGCCGGAACTCGTTGCTTTGCTTTCATCAAAGCGCATCTCTACCGTCGCCGCCTGCTCGTATCTCTGCGTCGCCCAAACACTCAGCTCGGCAAGGCTCGCCATTTGACCGTTCGCGGATAAACTTAGCCCAGTCCAGGAGGTCCGATGCGCACGGTCCGTATCGGAGCGGCGTAGCCGAAGCGATTGCCCGCGCCACACCGGCTTGAAGCGGCTTCCGCGCCGGCGACAGGCGCGGATCTTCGAGGCGAGCGCGGCAAAGTTTGAAGCACGGAATCTGCCCGCGACGATCTTGCACTCTTGCTGGCAGGGCGGGGGACAGAAGGGTATCGTCGCGTGTGATGTAGGAAGGCCGACAAGAAGACAATGCCGGACGATACCGCGACCGATCTCAGCCAAACCGTAGCAGCACTTCGGCGCGAGCTCGACGCGAGGACGGCCGAGCGCGACGAGGCGCTCGCCCGCGAGGCCGCGATAGCCGAGGTAATGGGGGTCATCAATGCTTCGCCCGGCGATCTCGCCCCGGTGTTCGACGCGATGCTCGAAAAAGCATTGCGTCTGTGCGAGGCCACTCACGGTCACATCTGGAGGGTCGAGGGCCAGTACGCTCATGCCGTGGCGTTGCGCGGAGACGCGCGTTTTATCGCATCGATGCGACGGGAAAGTCCTACCGATCTCCGTTCCGGACGACCGCTCAGCCGGATCGCGCGTGGTGAGAGCGTCGTACGCATACCCGACGCTACCAAAGAAGAGCTCTACCGCACACACCACGCCTATCGGGATTTTATCGACGCGAGCGGGATCCGCTCGGGGGTAATGGTGGCGTTGCGCAAAGACGAAGCGCTGCTCGGGGCGATCGTCGTGCATCGCAAAGAAGTTCTCCCATTCACCGACAAGCAGATCGCGCTACTGGAGAACTTCGCCGCGCAGGCAGTCATCGCGATGGAGAACGCACGGCTGTTGACCGAGACGCGCGAGGC
>DATAQH010000305.1:0-11425 GCA_036264815.1 Candidatus Cybelea sp. | reverse complement strand
GCATCCCCGAATCGGCCTTACTCGATGGCGAAAGCTACCCCGGCTGGCCGGCGCTGATCGCGCTGCAGGTCGAGCGCGCCCGAAAGTATTTCGCCACCGGCTACGAGGTGCTGCGCTACATCCCGCGCCGTCCCGGCGCCTGCGTGCAGACGATGGCCGGCATCTACGAAGAGCTCCTCAAAAAGATCGAGCGCGATCCTGGTCTGCCCTTGCGCGCTCGCGCGGCCCTCTCCAAGAGTGAGAAGCTGCGCGTCGTCGTGAGGTCGTGGCTATCGAGCGCGTAGCGGTCGTCGGTGCCGGGCTCGCCGGGCTCGCGGCGGCCCTTGACTTGAAGGATGCCGGGCTTGCGGTCGAGCTCTTCGAACGCAGCCGGCTTCTTGGCGGCCGCGCGACGTCGTTTGAGATCGACGGCATCTTCACGAACGTCGCGCAGAATGTTGGTCAGCTGCAGCGCGAGGCCGAGGTCGTCGGCCCGCTCGAGCGCGATCGGATCGGTGAAGCCGAAGATGCGCACGCACATCCGCCCCACGACCGAGGCCACGAGATTGCAGTAGTGGCGCAGCTCCTCGAACGTTTCGTAGCGCGTGCGGGTGAAATCCATCTCGACCCCGTCGACGAGCATCTGCAGTTCCGATTCGGGAATCGCGTAGCGCGCGATCGCTTCGGAGAGCACGCGCAGAATCGGGTCGTCGCCGTACTTTCCGCGGACCGCAAGCGAGATGCGTTTGCGGTGGACGGCCAGGCGCGCCGGCAGATTCTCCACGCCGACCGTGTCGGCTTCGTCGTCGACCTGACGCGCGAAATTATAGAGCGCGTAGATCGCCATTCGCTCGTGATAGCCGAGCGAGATGAAGCCCCAATAGAAATTTCCCGCCTCCCGCTTGGCCATGTCCCGGTTGAAGCGCTCGGCCCGAAGCCGATCGGGTGTTGGAACCGCCTTGCCGCGGAGCGCCCGCTGGAGATTGATCACTATGCTGGCCGCCTCCGAGAAAAGCTCTCTACTGCGGCACGCAGTACCAGCGATACCTTCGTGGGCGTCGAAAGACTCGGCCGCTCGCGCTCGGTCTGGTAACCAAGCGCCTCGATGGCGTTGCAGATCGCGAGGCCGCCCATACGGTAGAGCGCGAGCTGCAGTCGCAGCGGACGCGGCACCAGCCGCTCGAGCTCTTCCCCCGAAGCCAGTAACGTACGGGCGCGGCGCACCATGCTTTCGGCGGCGCCGGCCGCCCCCAGCGCGGCGACGTCGCTCTCGACGAGGTATTTGCGCCCGATCGCGGCGTCGCGGCGAACGTCCTGTGCGTGGTTTGCAAGCTGCAGGCCGATGCAGACGTCGTCGGAGAGCTGCTCGGCTCTTTGGCTCGCCACGCCGAAGACGCGCAGCACCATCCGCCCGACCGGTGCGGCCGAAAGGCGGCAGTAGCCGATCAGCTCGTCCCAGGTGGCGTAGCGGCTAACGTGCTGGTCCATGACGTTGGCCTCGATCAGATCCGCAAAAGGCTGCTGCGGAATCGCGCGGCGCTCGATCGTGTGCGCAAGCGCGAAGAGGACCGGATGCACCGGGGGCGTCCCCGCGTAGAGCGCGCGCACTTCGTCGCGCCAGCGCGCCAAGCGGTCGAGCGCGGTGCCGTCGGGGCTCTCGTCGCCGAGATCGTCGGTCGTGCGGCAAAATGCGTAGATGCGCATCAGATCGCGGCGCATCTCGCCGTCGACGAAACGCGACGCGACCGAGAAATTCTCGTAGTGACGGCGGGTCAGCGTCCGGCAGTAGGCGTCGGCGGCCGCGAGCGTCAGCGTCATTGGCGCGCGTCGATCGTCGCGATGGGGTAAGCGAGAATTCGCGGATCCGCACTCACCAGTTTCATTCCCTCGACGAGCGCCTGCGCCACGAGCATCCGGTCGAACGGATCGCGATGCCGATCGGGAATCGAATCCAAGGCAAAGACGTGGTCGAGCGAGACGTCGAGCAGCGTGGCACCGCTGACCGGCAGGCGCGAGCGAAGATACGTCGCGACGTCGGTCGGCAGCTAGAGCTTTCCGCGAGCTTGCTTCACGACGATCTCCCACGTGCTGGCGATCGAGAGAAAGAGGCTGTTCGCGCGGTCGGCGATCATCGAGCGGGAGGCTTCCCCGAGGCGCTGCGGCTGCAGCGCCATCCAGAGCCATACGTGCGTATCCAGCAGCAGCCTCAGCGCAGGTACTCCGTGTATTCGTCCGGCAGGTACTCGTCGAAATCGTCGGCGATCCGGAAGCGCGCGCCGCTGTCCCAGCCCAGTTCTCGCGGTGCGAGCGTATCGGCCGGCACGAGCCGCGCGATGGGACGGCCGGCCTTGGCAATGATCACTTCTTCCCCGGCGGCCACCTTCGCGAGCAACTGCGAAAAGTGCGTCTTGGCCTCGTGGACGTTCACGCTCTTCATATTTTCGGTTAGTCTAGCGGACTTAGTCCTTTTTGGTCAAGGCGCTGTGGCGCAGTTCCTCGAGCGTCCGCGCTCCGGCGCAGAACATCGCGATGCGCAGCGCCTCGAGGTACTCGAGCGCCAGTGCTTCGGCGGCCTCGGGGCCTTGGTCGGCCGCGCGAACGAACGGGCCCGCGATCCCGGCCAGGTCGGCGCCGAGTGCGATCGCTTTGGCGACATCGACGCCGCTGCGCAGGCCGCCGCTGGCGATCAAGAGGCCCGTAGGGGCGGCGCTGCGCGCTTCGACCAGCGCTTTGGCGCTGGGAATCCCCCAGTCGGCGAACGCCGCCGCGACGCGCGCCCTCCAGGGTTCGCCGATGCGATACCGCTCGACCTCACTCCACGAGGTGCCGCCGGCGCCGGCGACGTCGACGGCCGCGACGCCCGCATCGAAGAGCGCGCGCACATCGGTCGGCCCGATGCCCCAGCCGACTTCTTTGACCACGACCGGAAACGTCACGTGCGCGCAGACGCCGGCGATGCGCCCGATCAACCCCCGGAAGTTCGTGTCGCCTTCGGGCTGCAGCGCCTCCTGCAACGGATTGAGATGCAGCACGAGCGCGTCGGCGCGCAGCATCTCGACCAGCCGCGTGCATGCGGCGGCATCGTAGCCTTTGTTGAGCTGCACGGCGCCGAGGTTGGCAAAGAGCAGCACGTTCGGCGCGTCGTCGCGTACGTCGAAACTTTCGAGCGTCTGCGGCGACTCGAGCAGCGCGCGTCCCGAGCCGAGGCCCATCGCGAGATCGAAGCGGGCGGCCACGCGCGCCAAGCAGCGGTTGATTCTCGTCGCTTCCGGCGTTCCGCCGGTCATGCACGAGATCAGCAGCGGCGCGCCGAGTTTGTGCCCTAAAAACGAACGCGTGCAGTCGACCTCGCGCAGGTCGATTCCGGGCAGGGCGCGGTGGCGAAACCAGTAGGAATCGAAGCCGGCGTCGATGCCTTTAGCGTTGACGTCTTCCTCGATGTTGATCCGGAGATGCTCCGCCTTTCGCGACGGCGTTGCGCGCTCAGGCTGTTCGTCGGGCAATGTCGAGCGCAACTTCTTTAAAAGCCGCAAGCGCTTGAGCGCCGGCATACGGTGCGAGCGAATCGATCGCGCGCTGCGCGAGATCGCGCGCCTGCGTCGCATCGGGTGCATCGGCGGCCATACCCAGCGCGCGTCCCGCGCGTTCGAAGGCTCGCGCCGTTTCGGCGTTTGCGCCGGCGATCACCGCTCCGGCCTGGAGCGCCGCACCGGTCAGCGCGCAGCGTCCGGCCATCGGCTCGCTGCGGCCTTCGATCGCTTCAAGGACGGCCTCACCGGCGAGCCGCGCGGCTTCGAGCCGCCGCGGCGGCGAGATCACGTCGCTCGCGAGGCTGCGAAAGGCGACCGCATACAGGGCGTCCCCGGCGTTGAGGCTCTGGCCCAGGCCCCAACGAGCAATCGCCGCGGCAGAGGCATCGGCAACCTCGTCGTGCAGCAGCATGAAGCGCTCGAAGAGGTCGAAGGCGGCCGCGACCGGCAGCGCGTCGGCGATATCGCCCCCGTTAACCTCACACGCCCAGAGCACGAAGCACGGCCCCGCCGGCTCGCGGACGTACGCTTCCGGCAGGCGCTCCGCAATGATTTTTCCCGCCACCGATTCGAACTCCGACGCAATTTTACTGGAATACTGCTGGAGGGAATCTCGGTAGGCGCTAAAAGGAAGCGCGTCGGGAAGCGGCGTCACGCCCCCCTCTTCCACTCACTTTCAGCCACTCACTGCACGAGCGCGAGGTAAACGACGGTGCGAATTGGTTCTGCCGAGCACAAGGAGCTTTTCTGTCGCTCCTTTTTAGACACCCACGAAGCCTACGACCCCGAAGATTGGGCGTGGCCCGAGCTCGACGACATTTCGCTCGCTCGGCTTCGCGCGATTCCGATCTGGACGATGGCGCTGGAAGCCGAGGTCGGCGCCGGAACGATGCTTGCGAAGTACGGCCAGAAAGAGCCCGACGAACTCGTACGCCGGACGATCGAGCTGCAAGGCTATGAAGAGGACCGGCACGGGCGCACGCTGCAGTGCATGATCGATCGGTATGCCCTCGCGGTCACGCCGCATCCGCGCGAGATTCATCCGACGCGGAAAGCTTTTGTCGAGTTCGGCTACAATGAGTGCGCCGATTCGTTCGCCGGCTTCGGCATCTTTCGGCTGGCACGCGAAGCGCAAATTCTTCCCGACGGGTTTACCTCGCTCTTCACTCGCCTCCTCAGGGAAGAGGCGCGCCACATCGTCTTCTTTGTCAACTGGGTCGCGTGGGATCGCTGCCGCCGCGGGTTGCGTGGCGCGCTGCAGGCATTACCGGCGCTGCTCGGCTATAGCGGCGCGGTCGTGCGCCGCGTTGCGGGCAGTAAAGACATGCAGAGCGATAAGCCGCCCGAAAATGCGGTCGGGCTGTTCGAAGACTCGCTGTCGAATCTGACGCCGGCGAGCTTTCTGCGCGCGTGCGTCGAAGAGAACGATCGCTATATGTCCGCGTTCGATCCGCGCTTGCTGCGCCCGCGAGTGATTCCCGCACTGGGCGGCGTCGCGTTGCAGGTTGCCGAAGCGATCGAACGAGTGCGCGCGAACGGGCGCAAAGCGAGCCCCGCGGGGCCGTCCTCATGAAGCCCAAGACGGCGGCGGCAAACACTCCGAGAGATAGCGTGCCCGCGGACCGGAGACGCCGAGCAGACCGTCGAGGCTCGTAAGCTCGAGCAGGCGGCGCATGTTGCTGTCGCCGACCAAGGCTTCTAAGCGGCGCCCCTGTGCAAGCAAACGCTTGTAGAGTCCGATCAGCTCCGCCAGGGCGGTTGAATCGAAGAAGCTCGCGCCGCGCAGATCGACGACGACGTCCCGATCGCTCCCGACCGACGTCAGCGCCTCGCGCAGCCGTTCGCGGGTCGAGACATCCCATTCGCCGCGCAGCGTGACCACGTGCAGGTCCTCGAAGGCCGAGGTCTCGATAGCGTGTTCGTGATCGTCGTCGTACATCCAACATGGAGTGTACCGCATTCGCGGCTAAAACTTAAAGTAGATAAACGCTGGCGACGGCCCCGACCACGAGAAGAGCTGCAGGGCCAAAAGAAGGCCTGCGAGCGCTCCCACTTGCCACGCCGGGCGCAGCTGCGGCCAAACGGGCGCGATGTTGCAACGCTCGAGCACCACACGCAGAACGCCGAAGGCGACGATGCCCGCGGCTAGGACGGCCGGCCAGCCGCTCAGCAATCCGGGCCCGGAACCCCCGGCGAAGAGCGCCCGGTAGACCGTCAGCGCAGCGGCGAAGCTCGGTGCGCGGAAGAGCACCCACGCCAGCGTTACGATCGCAAACGTCAGCGCGATGCGCGCGACGAGCACGAGGCCGCGCGGCACCGAACGCTCGCGCCCAACGCCAAAAAGCCGCTCGATGCAGAGCGCGACGCCGTGCACGCCGCCCCACGCGACGAAGGTCCACTGCGCGCCGTGCCACAAGCCGCCCAGCAGCATCGTGATCATCAGGTTGCGCAGCGTCGCGAGGCCGCCGCCGCGATTGCCGCCGAGCGGAATGTACAAATAGTCGCGCAGCCAGGTCGAGAGCGTGATGTGCCAGCGGTGCCAGAAATCCGTGACGCTGGTCGCGAGATACGGCATGCGAAAGTTTTCGGGGAAGACGAAGCCGAGTAGACGCGCGCAGCCGATCGCGATATCGCTGTACCCCGAGAAGTCGAAATAGATCTGCATGCTGAAGGCAAACATCGCGCTCCACGCGGCGGGCGATCCCGGATGGCTTGCGATCGCATCGAAATACCCGTTTGCGACGCCGGCAAACTGATCGGCGATCGCCGTCTTCTTCAGCAAGCCGAAGCCCGCGCGGGCGAGACCGTAACTAACGTCTTGCGGCCCCGGCGGACGCCAGGTGAAGAGCTCGCCGAAAAAGAGCCCGGCGCGCACGATCGGGCCTGCCAGCAGCTGCGGGAAGAAGGCAAGATAGAGCGCGTAGTCGAGCGGCTTGCGGATCGCGACCGTGCGTCCGCGATAGACGTCGACGAGATACGAGATGCTCTGGAAGGTGTGAAAGCTGATGCCGATCGGGACGAAGAGGTTGACCAGCCAAGGATTGCCGTGCGCGCCGATCAGCGCGGCGACCGTACCGCTCGCGAAGTTCGTATACTTGAAACTCCCAAGGAAGGCGAGGTTCGCCGCCACCCCGAGCGCGAGCAGCAGTTTGCTGTTGCGCCCGCGTTCACGCCGCTTCTCGAGCGCGATGCCAATCAGAAAATCGCTCGCGGTCAGAATCCACAGAAAAAGCACGTACCACGCGTTCCAGCGCGCGTAGAAATAGTAGCTTACGATCAGAAGAAAGACGAAGCCGGCGCGCCGCGGCAGCAGATAAAAGAGCGCGCACACGAGCGCGAAGAAGAGCCAGAACTCGTACGATTGAAAACGCAGCGGGATGCCGATGCCGCAGGCGGCGGCAAACCACGAGAGATCGCGATGCTCGGGCGGCGCGGGCGGCAACGCCGCCGCCGAACTTGGCAGCACCGCGTCGTTTACCGGAACGGTCCGGGGCGCCGCTTGGGAGAGTCCGGCGGCGACGTCGCGCCCGAGCAGCCGGCTGAACAGCAGGCTGCCCCGCGCGTTGAGGTGATCTTCGTCAGCGAAGAGCTCGGGGCGCTCGAGCGCGATATACGGCGCGGCCGGAATCAACCGCGCGTGCTGCTGCTGCGCGATATCGACGAGCGATCCCGCCGGCTCCTGCGACGCGCTGCGATGAAGCGGACGCGTGGGAATCCGCACGAAAAAGACCGGCGTTCCGGTCTGCGCGTAGCGAGCGGCGATCGGCAGCAGCCACTGCAACCGGTATTTCGCGTAGGAGGCGCTCGGCAGGGGAAGCTTGAGCACCTGGGTCGCGATCGCGCTCTGCTCGGTATCGGTGAGCCCCGGCGGATACTCGATCTTCGCCGAAGCAAAGTCGACCTTCAGACCGCGCAGCGTCTCGCTCCGCGGGTGCGCGACGAGCGGATCGTAGGTATCGGCGCCGCGGGCCGCTTCGAGCGCCGCAAATCGCGCGAGCGGGTTGGCCGCGAACGCCTGCACGTCGTCCCGCAGCTCTTGCCCCCGCCAGAAGAGATCGATGCCGTTTTCGACGCGCTCGCGCGGATCCGAGAACGAGCCGGCAAGCTTGGGCAGATCGCTCAGCCGCGTTTGGAAGACGACGTAGCGCAAGTCCATCGGACGATCGTCGCCGTCGAGGCTGCCGATCGCGCTGTCGTCGTCGGCGTAGGTATCGACCGCGATGACGACGGCGCGAAAGCGCCGCGCCGGTGGATCGATCGCGCGAACGAAGAATGGCCAGCAGCGCGGCGTTGTCCCCGGGACGCCGCCGTTAAGGAAGCGCAGCCCGGGCGCTGCCGCGCTCGCCGCCTGCGGATTGAGGCCGGAGTAGATGCGCGAGTCGCCCAGAACGAGCACGTCGGTTTTTGGGACGGCGTCGAGATTGCGGAACCGTTTGATCGCGGCTTCGAAACTTCCGGTGCTCGAAGCGGGGTCGAGAGCGGCGTGATAGAGTCCGGTGCGAAACGCGAGGACATCGATCAGTGCAAAGACGGCGAAAGCGGCCGCAACGAGAAGAGCGGCCGTTCTCTTAGGGGGCGAAACCGTTGGCTGCACCGCACGGTCCCTTGTTCGGGAATGGGTAGGACGCCTCTAAGAAACATGGCTCGATGACCACGACCGCCGCCGCCGTTCGCCAGCGCGAGGGGGGTTCAGTTGCGCTGATCACCATCACGGTGATGCTCGGCCTCATCATGGCGATCATCGATACGACGATCGTGAATGTCGCGATCAGCACGATCGGCGGAAACTTGGGGGCGACGGTCGACGAGGTCGCCTGGGTCGCTACCGGGTACATCCTGGCCAACGTCGTCGTGATGCCGCTCAACGGCTGGCTCACCGCGCTGCTCGGCCGCAAGACGTTTTACGCGACCTCGCTGGCGGTCTTTACGATCGCTTCCTTCTTCTGCGGTACGGCGCGCTCGATCTGGGTGCTCGTCTTCTACCGCATCGTTCAGGGCTTGGGCGGCGGCGCGCTGCAGCCGACGGCGCAAGCGATCATGTTCGAGACCTTCCCGCCCGAGCGTCGCGGTGCCGCGATGGCGATCTTCGGCATGGGTGCGATGGTCGGGCCGGCGATCGGTCCGGCGCTCGGCGGCTGGATCGTCGACAATGCGAACTGGCCCTTGATCTTCTACATCAACGTGCCGATCGGCATCGCCGCGTTCTTGATGACGCTCGCCTTCATTCCCGACCCCAAATATATCGCCAAGCCCAAGGGCGGCATCGACTGGATCGGGCTGACCCTGCTGACCGCGGGCCTCTCGACGCTGCAGTTCGTGCTCGAACAGGGCGAGCGCGACGAGTGGTTCTCCTCGCGCGCGATCCAGGTCTGCGCGTTCGTCTCCATCGTCGCGCTGGTCTCGTTCGTCTTCAAGGCCTTGCGCGACCGCCATCCGATCGTGGATTTGAAAGTCTTCAAGTTCCGGTCGTTCTCCGTCGGTTCGTTTTTGGGAATCATCATGGGCTTCGGTCTCTACGGAACCGCGCTGATCTTACCGCTCTTCTTTCAGTCACTGCTCGGCTTCACGGCGTTCGACACCGGCCTGGCGCTGATGCCCGGCGCATTTTCGACCGCCGTCTCGATGCTGATCATTGGCCGGATTCTCAATCGTATCGACGGCCGCTGGTCGATCGTCTTCGGAACGCTGCTCTTCGCCTGGTCGTCGTGGATGCTCGGGGGGCTCAGCGTGCAGGCGGGATACTGGGACGTCTTTTGGCCGCGGGTCATCCAGGGCTTCGCGTTAGGCTTCCTGTTCGTACCGCTGACGACGATCTCACTCGGCGACGTCCCCGTTCCCGAGATGGCCGGCGCCACCGGCGTCTTTACCCTCCTGCGTCAGCTCGGCGGCAGCCTCGGCATCGCGATCCTCACGACGATGCTCACGCACCAAACGGCGATCGCGTGGAACGTGCTGGCCTCCGGCGTCACGCAGGCGCACGGCTATTCGATCGGTCAGCTCACCCAAATGGTGAGTCAGCAATCAGCGATGATCGCGTATAACTACCTATTCCGCGCGACGGCGATCGTCTTCGTCCTCTCGACGCCGCTCGTCTTTTTGATCAAGAAGCCCAAACGCATTCGCACGCCGGCAATCGCCGTCGCCGAATAACGTTCCTACTGGCCGCTCACGCGCATCGTGGAGCTGCCCGAGACCCAAACGTCATCGGGCAGTCCCGGATAGTGCACGAGCGTGTGAAAGCGCCCCGTCACCGTCACGCTAACGTAGTAGACGGTGTTCGCCGGCGGCGAGGACGCGTTGGCGCCGCAGGTGCTCAGCGCGCTGCCGTTGACCGAACAGAGCGGCTGCGCGCTCACCGCGCCTTGCCCGTTCGTCGTCCACGTTGTGAGGTTTCCCCCATCGGCGACGGCGACATTCTGCATGCCGGTCGTATCCTTCACACTCGTCGTGTTCTGCGAACCATAGGCCGCGGCTGCGCGGGCCGCATGGGCAGCGAGAATCGAGTAGTAGGTATAGCGCCCGAGTTCGAGCAGCCCCATAAACACCAAGACGAGGAACGGCGCGACCAGTGCAAACTCGACCATGCCGGTGCCGTTCTCGCAGCGTAGAAGTTTGCGCATCATTGCGTTAACGCTCCCCGGTAAATGTACGACTGATTGGGCGGCGGCGTGGCAAAATCGTAGGTCGAGCTGCCGTTTAGATTCACGGCACCGAAGACTAGGACCAGATACCCTCCGCCTGCACCGTTAAAATTTACCGAGGTCGGTGTCGGCGCATAGATCAAGCCTTGAAGGTTTGAAGAGGTGCCGTTGAAATTTGGGCTCTGCGAGTTCGCCGGAACTTGGTAGTAGAGCACGCCCGGATAGTTACCGGTTGACGGCGGGGTGAAGGATATGCTCGCGCCGTTGAAGTTCGGCGCCGTCCCAGACGAAGTGACGTAGAAGGTCACCCCGCTGCCGCTCAAATGCGCGCCGTTGAAGTTCGACGAACCATTGAGGACGTAAAGACCCGCAAGGGTTAGATTGGCGCCGTTGAGATTCAAATTGTTGTAACAGCCCTGCGCCAGGGGGCCTGAGCTGCCGTTCCCATTGTAGTTTATACAGTTGGTTGTCGACGGCGGGTTGTTTGTCAGGTATTCGCAGGCCACAATCTCCGGACACGGATCCTCTACCGGCAGCATTGGTGCGGGGGTTGCGACTGAGAACGTCGCGCCATTTTCATTAGGAGCTCCGCCGGCGTACCCGATCGAGAGCGCGCTGACCGTGGCGCTGTTGAAGTTCGCGCTATCGTTGATGTAGATGCCGCACTGCGGCGAAACGACGTGCGCGCCGTTCAGATTCGATGACTGAGTCATACTCAGTAAGTAGATGCAGCCGGGCCCCGTCTTTACGGCGGTCCCGACCGCTTGAGTCGTTTCCTTCATCCCACCCGGATGAAAGAGATTGGAAAGAAACGTTCGCTGGGCCTGAGTAATTTGGACGGCCACGGCGCAGGCATTATTCGCATACGGGCCGCTCGAAGGCGGAGTGTTCACCGTCACGTATTGCGAGGCGTAACCGTTGTTCGCCGCGTCCGTAATGGCCGCGTTGTAGCCCGCCGTCGGGGAAGTGCAGCTCGTGTGAGCTAGTGCTTGCGCCCCGCCGAGCGCGGCGGCGTCGGCGGCGTTTTGTTGTTGCTGTTGACGATATTCCAGAAAGCCGACGTCTATAGACATTCCGGCAAAACCTAATACTACCGTTAGCGCGATCGCCACAAATGGCAAAACCGCGCCTCTCTCACCTCGCAGCATATTAATACTCCTAAGAATGGAGGTTCGGAATGAGGACTTCTAAATTACAACCAGTCCCAGGCGGAAAGAAGTGCGTGGTCCTTCGCCTGAAACGCCCCAATTATGCCATAGCCGGCAGGGGCAGTCA
>DATAQH010000303.1:0-10111 GCA_036264815.1 Candidatus Cybelea sp. | reverse complement strand
CCGAGAAACGACGCGGCGACTTGCGTATCGAAGACGCGGGACGGCACGAGGCCGTAACGATCGGCGAAGATCTTCAGATCGGCAGAGAGCGCGTGACCGATGACCGTCGTTTGCGTCAGCGCCAGCACCAGCTCTCGAAGGTCGGGCAACGCCAGTGCGTCGACGATCGCCGTACCTTCGTCGAAGGCGAGTTGAACGACCATCAGCCGCGGCGAATACGTGCGTTCCGCGTGGAACTCGGTATCCAACGCAACGCGCGCCGCATCGCGGACCTGCGCGCAGAGCCGCGCGAGAGCGGGTGAATCGGCGACGATGACGGGCGTCATGGCGAAGGCGAGGGCTCCACGCGACGGCGGAAGTGAAAATGCGGGCAGCGGTGCGTGAGACAATACGTACGCGCGTAGTGGCGGGCACGCCACTCGTAGCCATGCAGCGCCACCGTCAGTCGATCGCCGAAAATCGTCAACAGCGAGCAGATCGGTACGGCGATGGCGCACATCGTCCATACGTGAACCCAGATCGGCACGCGAAAGGTGGCTGCCGTCGTCGTTGCAACGGTTCCCCCAAAACCGGGGATGACGCGAACGGCCAGCAAAAAGGCGGGGGAGCCGATCGGAAACCGTTTGACCCATGGCGGCAGCCGTTCAAGCGATTGTTCCAGATCGAAGAGTTTCGTCGCGTGCAGGTTGATCCAATAGCCGAGCAGCGCCGCGCAGAAGAGACCGGCCGCGTCGATGACCGTCCCCTTAACCGGGCCGAAGATCGCTCCGTTCATGATCGCGAGCGCGTCGGTCACCGAAAACGGGGCGGAGGCCACGACGGCAAAAATTACGATCGCGAGGGGATACGCAAACGGTCCGATTACCCGAATTACGTGCGCGACATGCGGCTGATAGCGGATGACGAAGAACGCCAAGGCAAAGGAGGCTGCCAGCAGCGCGACGGCGGCGCATCGCCGAAGAAAGCGGGTCAAACGATGATCGTACGCGGAATTATCACGGTTCTTTGCGGAGTTGGGCTCTATGCCTCGCTTTTCATGCTTCACAAGAGCCGGCTTGCGGCGCGCGGCGAGCTCCTCGGGCCGAGCATCGTTAAAACGGCCCGAGCACACCTTTTTGGCGTACCTAATTCCCTGCTCGGCGCGCTTTATTACTCTGCTCTGGCGATTGCCGTGTGGTTCGTCGGGCCTCCAGCGACGATTCTGGTGCTCGCCGCGGTCTTCTTCGCGGCCGCCACGTCGGTCGTGCTAGCCTACTCCTTGCTCTTCGTAACCCGTCGAAGCTGCCCGTATTGTTGGACCTCCCACGCGGTGAATTGGGCATTGCTTGCTCTCTCTGCCTGGATTTTCGTTCCAGACGTATTGAGTAAAGGGATGTGATTTTGGTAAAATCGGCGTCTCTGGTCAGGACGGCGAGAACGGTCGCCGAAACCGCCCGAGAAGCGGTGCCGGAAGCGTAGCGTCAGTTTCTACTTTCCGGCGAACGGCAGAAAATGAGGGGGTGGCGCGAGTGCGCCACCCCTCTGCTTTACTCTTTTTGTCCCCTGCAGGGCGATCGCGTTGTCGCGTGGCCCCTTGTGAACGATCGGAGTTCACGGCGGGGCCACGCTCCTAGCGCTCACCCCGCACGGAACAAAAAGGCGGGTTGCCGTGCGTAAAATTCGAGGCCTATGGGTCGTTGGGCCTATTGATTGCGCAGGGTGTCGATCATTGCGCGGTAGACGGGATCCTCGGTGGGGCGTCCGGCAAGCCACGCGGTCAGCATCTCACCGGCGACTTCTGGCGGCGTGGCGCGGATGCTCAAGCAAAGGACGTTGGCGTCGTTCCATTCGCGCGCGCCTTCAGCGGTCTGGGCATCGGCACAGAGCGCCGCTCGGACGCCGGGGACCTTGTTGGCGGCAATACTCACCCCGGTGCCGGTCCAGCAGCAGAGGACCCCAAAATCGGCTTCCCCGCCGGCCACCGCCTCGGCAACGCTGCGTCCTACCGAGGGCCATGCGTCGTCTCCGCCCGGCGCCAGCGCCCCGTAGCGGCGAACGCGGTGCGCTCGCTCGCGCAGCCAACGATCGATCGCCTCCGGGAGTTCGCCGGCCGTATCGCTTCCTAGTGCTACTCGCATCGAGAGGTTTTCGCCACGCCGTGACAGGACGCTACTCTTCCGTGAACGATGTGCGGTTGGCGGCTACGGTGATCCTCGCCCGTTCGCCGTTCGAGGTCTACCTAACGCGACGCAGCGCTCGCAGTGCCTTCGCTCCCGACGCCTTCGTTTTTCCGGGCGGTACGGTCGAACCGCAAGATTCTCACACCGCCATGCGGGAGAGGGCCGTTGGGCTAGACGCCGAGCGCGTTAGCGAAGAGTTTCGCGCGACCATTCCGGCGGCACTCTCGACCAGCGAGCCGGCCGTCGACGCCGATGCCGGTCGCGCGCTGCTCGTCGCCGCGGTACGCGAGCTCTTCGAAGAAGCGGGCGTACTCCTCGCCTGCGACGCCGCGAAGCATGGCGCCGGCGTGACGGCCGCCGATTTGGAAGCGGCTGCTGGCGATCGCGTTGCGCTGCGATCGGGCGAGCTCGCGTTTTCCGAGTATCTGCGCCGTCGCGACTGGTTTGCCGACACGCGTGCCCTCACGCTCTTCTCGCACTGGATTACGCCGCTGCGCGAACCGCGACGCTATAATACGCACTTCTTCTTTGCACTCGCGCCGCCGAACCAGGCCGCGCAAGCCGACGCCTACGAAACTCACGACGGCATATGGATCCCTCCGAGCCTCGCTCTGGAACGCTACCGCGACGGAGAGATGCATCTCGTCTATCCCACGATCAAGCATCTCGAGCGTCTCGCCCTCTTCGATTCCCCGCACCAAGCGCAGCGCTTCGCGCGCAGCAAACCGGTTTTGACGATCATGCCAACGGACGACGACGACGAATTCGCGATTCCACCCCTGCTCGAAAACGTATGGTGACGCTCGTTCGCGCCCCCAACCCGTCGCCGATGACGCTCTCGGGTACCAACTCATACCTGCTCGATTGCGGAGAGAACACGGCGCTAGTGATCGATCCGGGGCCGCCCCTGCAGCGGCACGTCGACGCGCTGATCGAAGCCGCGTCCGCGCGCGATGCAACGATTCGCCACATCGCCCTCACGCACGGACACCCCGATCACTCGGCGGGCGCCGCGAAACTCGCCGCAATGACGGGTGCCGCGATTCACGCACATCCCGCATGTCGAATCGCTCACGACGTCGACCTCCCGCTCGAAGGCGAGCTCTCGATCAACTCGCTGGGGCTGCGTACGATCGACGCACCCGGGCATACCTTCGATCACGCGATCTTCTATCTCGCCCAGGAACGCGCACTCTTTACCGGCGATACGATTCTGGGCGAAGGAACGACGGTCGTCGCTCCGCCGGGTGGCGCGATGCGCCCCTATATGCAGACGCTGGCGAGGCTGGCGGACGAGTTTGCCGGCGCGCGCACGATCTACGGTGGTCACGGACCCGTCGTGCACGACGCGCCGGCGAAGATCGCCGAGTACATCGCGCACCGGAGAATGCGCGAGGAACAGATCGTCGCGGAGCTCCGCGGCGGAGCGCGCACGATTCCGGATCTCGTCGGCGCGATCTACTCGCGGCAGCGGGTCGCGCTTTGGCCGGCGATGGCGCGGCAGGTCCTCGCGCACCTTATCGCGCTTGCAGAGGAGGGTCGCGTCACGTCAGCGCCCCTGCGCCGCGCGCTGCGTCCCGCAGAGTCCGAGATGCTCAATCCGAATCTCGAAGAGCTCGTCGGCCCAGAGGAGGCGGCGCTTCTCGAGGCCGAGCTGGGCACGCAAATGCGCCTCGAGTCTCTCGATGAATACCGGCTCGCCGAAGGGGGCGCCTGAAGCGCTTCGAACCACGCCGCATGCCGATGCGCCCGCGCCGCTGGCTCTTCCTTACGATCGTCGTCGCGCTCGCCTCTTGCGGCCGGTCCGGGAACCCTTGGGTTCCTCCGCTTGCCACACCCGCCAACCACGCGTCGTGTTACGTCGTCAAACAAGATCCGCAGAGGGTCTCCGCGACGATTACCTTCTACGGCTGGCCCGACAACTCACCGCCCGGCAATAAGATCGCGCACGGCGTCATCCACAAACGCGCGGGCGGTGGCGGTACCTACTGCAATCCGACGAGCTTCGCAACCGAACGCGCGAACGACAAGCAGATTCCCTACGGCATCAAGATCTACGTGCCGTTCATCAAACAGTACTTCATTCGCGAAGACCTCTGCGCCGCATCGGGCCCGAAGAAAGGCAGCGGCAGCAACGGCTGCAAGAAGCTGTGGTTCGACCTTTGGATCGGTGGCGATGCAAAATCCCGAGCGCACGCGGTCATCAAGTGCGAGCGCGAGCTAACGCCGAGCCAAAGGGTCTCCGTGATACTCTATCCCGACGAGGGAATGCCCGTCGCTCACGCGGGACCGATCTATCGGGACGATCCTGCGCCCAACGGTACGTGCGACGGCACGCCGGAAGGCTCGTCAGCCGTCGACGTTTAGCACGACCTTGCCGAACTGATTCGCATCGAGCAAGTGCTGTGCCGCGGCCGGCGCATCTCCGAGCGGAACGACGCGGTCCACGATGGGGCGCAGGCCGCCCGCGAAGAGATCGAGCATGGCTGCGAAATCCTGGGGGCTGCCCATCGACGTGCCCAGAATCGTCACGTGCTTCCAAAAGAGCGGGAAGAGTTTGATGCTCGCTTCGCCGCTGGTGCCTCCATAGATAACGATGCGCCCTCCGGGCCGCACGGCGTCGAGCGCGGTCCGCAGCGTTTCCCCTCCGGTCGAGTCTACGACGAGATCGACCGGCCCGGCGGCGCGAAGCGTCTTCCCCCAACTGGGATCGGTGCGATAGTTGATGCACAGATCGGCACCGAGCGCTTTCGCCCGTTCGAGCTTTGCGTCGTTGCTTGACGTGACGATCGCCCGTGCACCGGCATGCTTGGCGAAGAGCAGCACGAAGGTCTGGACCCCGCCGCCGACGCCGGGAATCAGTACGGTCTCACCGCGCGCCAAGGATCCGCGCTCGAAGAGCGCGCGATACGCCGTCAAACCCGCAAGCGGAATCGCAGCGGCCTCTTCCATCGAGAGGTTCGCAGGTTTGGGGTAAACGTTGGCTTTCGGTACGGCGACGTAACCCGCGAACGTCCCGTTGCGGGGCATGCCCAAAACGTTCGCCGTCGCGGGATCCCAGACGCGTGGATCGTTTCCCCACCCCAGCATCGGATCGATGACCACCTCCTCGCCGGTCCCGGCGAGTTCGCCGGCGCCGTCCGAACCGAGTGTTACCGGTAACGCGATCTTCGGGTAAAGGCCTTGCGTGATGAAGACGTCGCGGCGATTGAACGCCGCCGCCCGAACCCGAACGAGCACCTCATCCGGCGCCGGCGCCGGCAGCGCAACTTCGTCGAGGCGCAACCCCTGCGGCCCCGAGATCTGGTGCAGCCGCACGGCCCGCATCGTCGTCATTCGTGAACGGTAATGATGAACTTGATCGACGCCGGCTGAACGAAGAGTTGATCGGTCGGAAAGTTGCCGAGGAACTGGCTATTGCCCGGCCCCGGATACAATCCGCGGTAAGGAACGCCGGCGTCGTAGAGCGTAAACGGTCCGGAGACCGCATTAAAGATGTTGGTGCACGCGAGCGTGAAGTCGATACGGCCGAAATTTTTGCCCGCCGCCGCGTCGACCAGGGTGTAGGGCGGCTGACTCAGCGTGTTATTCTTGCCGGCGAACGTGAACCCCGTGGATGCGTGCCACCCGTCGTGCGCCCAGATAAAGGCCGCCGATCCTTGCTGCTGGGGGACCCCCAGAAACTGTTGGTCGTCGACGAGCGTGCCGCCCGACGTCGGATTCGAAACCCACGGTCCTAGAGCGTACGGATACGCAACGTTCAGGCCGTACGAAAGGGTCATCGTGAGATCGAGACGACGAAAAAACTGCTTGTAGCGCGCCTCGGCGCCCTCGTAAACCGCATTGCCGATGTTGATCGGAATCTCGTACGCAAAGCCCTGCGCCGTGCTGCAAAAGTTCGTCGCGCCCCCTCCGGGATAGAAGTTCTCGATTGTGTCGCGCAGGTTCGAACGGTAGAGCGACACGTCGAGGTTTGAGGAGTTCGAAAAAAGATGCGAGAAGCCAAGCTCGTACTCTGTCGCGTGCTCCGGCCTTTCGCTCGGGTTGCCGTTGGGAACGACGCAGTTTTGGTCTTCGGGGCCAACGCCGGGGTTGGGCTCGAGCTTGCCGTTGACGAACACCGGAGGAAAGAAATAGCGCTCCGCGAGCAGCGGCGGGCGGAAGCCCGTGCCGACGGAGAAGCGAGCGACGCTCGTGGAGCCGAGGTCCTCGCTCAGCCCTAAGCGCCAGTTGAGCGTGTTGCCGAACGTCGAGTAGGTCGCGTCGTAGAGGCCGCCGGAGAGTCGAAGGTCGTTGCCGATCTGCTGGGCACCGCGTACGAAGTACGAGTTGATACTCTGCGCGAGCGGCTGGTCGATGCCGAGGCCGGCGAGCGACTCTTGCCGTGCATATCCACCGAACGCAAATTCGCTTTGGTCAAAGTTTCTTCCCCAAGACAGGCCTTCGTTGTATCGAGTGTCGAGGTGCGAAACGTCGTACGGTGAGATCGCGCCTCCCTGAAAGTCTATGTTGTTGTCGGTTGCATAGAAATCGCCTAGCAGCGTCCCGGATCCAAGCGGCGAGCGCGCGTAGGCGTCGTATGCGCGAATGCTCTGGGCAAAGTTCGCGCTTCCTTGACCGATGTGATCGCCGAAGACCGGATTGGAAACAACGTCGGACGAGTTCGGGCCGGCCGCGAAGCCGCACGCCGGGCCGGGACCGCTCAAAACGCAGGTCGGGTTACCGGCGATGCCGTTGAGCGCGCTCGATTCGTCGCGATTGTCCCCCAGCGTAAAGAGTCGAAAGCCGACGTCCGCCCGCTGCGAAAAATTGTAGTCGAGATTCACCATGCCGAGCATCGCTGAAATCGTCGAGCCCAGATGCGTGTAGAAAGGGCAATTGGGTGTCTTCGTCTTCGTGGGTTTGCCGCAGTAGATCGGCAAATTGTTGGCCGGGACGACCCAGGAGTACTGATTCACCTGACCGCCTTGCTGGTAATCGTTGCCCGCCAACGCGTAACCGAGTTTCCCGACCGAACCGGTCGCGTTGATCCAACTTTGCGTCGTGCCGTAGGAGCCGGCCGAGCCGGAGAAATTCAAGTGGTCCTCTTGCGTCGGTCGCAGGGAAACCAGATTCACCGCTCCGCCGAACGTATTGCTGCCCTCCGAATCGGTCGGTCCGAGACCCTCGGTAACGTTGACGCTGTTGAAGGCGGGTACGGCGAACTGCGAGAGGTCGATGTCACCCGTATTTCCGTCGTTGAGCTGCTGACCGTCGAGCGTCACCATCGCCTCGGACGGATCGGGCCCGCGTAACGAAACGACCGCCGGCGTCGTGGGGGCTCCCGCGTCGGGTCGCTGGATCACGACCGACGGCACCTGCTGCAGACCTTCGATAACCTGCGTGTACCCCAAGGCATCCATTTGCGCGCGGGAAACGTCCATTTCGGGAATCACGTTACGGTCGAGCGTGTATCCACCGTCGACGGTGACCTGACCGATCGTCCGAAGCTTAGGCGCGTCGCTCGGTTCGAGGACGACGTCGAAACGCGCCCCTTCTTGGACCGGCCCGGTGTTGACCGTCACCGGCGCGTAGCCGGCCGCGATCGCCGTCAGCGCGTAGCGGCCGGGGGCTACCTGGGCGGAGAAGCCCCCTTTGGCATCGGTCGTCGTCGAGAGCGTCTGCGGTCCGCGAAGCGCGATGTGCGCATTTGCGATCGCGGCGCCGCTGGGCGCGTGCACCGTCCCGCCAATGAGGCAGCACGCGGCGATGAGCGTGGCAATCATGGCTTGCTCGCTTCGGCTGCAACAGTGCCAGGCCTTCTCGGGCGATTCGACGTAAGACGCTGCTGCATGAATAATCGAGCGCGGACGCTGCGCGCACTTCTCCGCGGTTTTGCGCGCGTACAAAAGAGCTTCACGATCGAGATTGGGCCGCTGCGCGCCACCGGCGTGCCGGCGATCCTGCTCGGCATAACCGGAATCGTTCTCGCCACCGGCGTAACCACGGCGCTTTCGAAGAGCGCCGACCGTCTGCCGGAAACGTTCGGCGAGGCACGCAAGTTGGCGGACAGCCTCAACGCGAACTCGCCCCGTTTACGATCGTGATCGATTACGACGCGTTGGCGGGCCTCATCGTCGCCCGTCTTCCCGACGCGCAGGTCAACATCGAGGATCGAACCGGAACGATGGACCATTTCAACGTCACCGTTCGCTCGCAGGCCTTTCGCGATCAGTCGAAACTCGACCAGCACCGGCTCGTGCTATCCGCGCTGCGGGCGGCGCTCGACGACGGGCGCATTCATGCAGTCGAACTCAAGACCATCGTTGACGAAAGCTAAGGAGAACTCGTTTTATGCCCGAGGATTTGAAAAAGGAGATAGCGCGCGAGATTGCCGGCGCTCGCATCGTAATTTTTGGAAAAGGAACCAAGACCGCTCCGCGCTGCGGATTCACCCTCGAGACGATCGAGTTCTTCAGTCGTTACGGCTATCCGTTCGAAGTAATCGACGTCTTGGAAAACCTTCCCAAACGCGAGGCGCTCTCGGAACTGACCGATTGGCCGACGCTGCCTAAAGTTTTCATCAACGGGAAATTTTACGGTGACACGGACGTCCTCGAACCCATGGCCCAGAGCGGAGAACTGAAAGCCGCGCTCGAGGAGGCCTTCGGAGGCATTCCGCCCGAGCCCAAGCAAACGATCAATCTGCGCTAGCCTCATGGCGTTCACGACGATCGTCGCTCCACGGGAACTCTACGAACGGCTCGGCGCGCCCGAACTGGTCGTTATCGACTGCCGTCACTCGCTCGCCGATTTTGGCCTCGGGCGGCGGCTTTACGAGGAATCGCACATTCCCGGCGCCTTCTTCGCCGCCGTCGAGGAGGACCTCGCGGGCGAAAAAACCGGTCGCAACGGCCGCCACCCGCTACCCGATCCGCACGTCTTCGCGCGTTTTCTCGGCAACCTCGGCGTCGCAGACAAAACGCAAATCGTTGCCTACGACGCGGGCGGCGATATGTTTGCCGCGCGCTTGTGGTTTCTTTGCCGCTGGATCGGTCACGATGCCGTCGCGATTCTCGACGGCGGCCTCGCCGCGTGGACGAAAGCGGGCTACCCGGTAACGGCGGCGGAGTCCGTGCCCGCGCGCGAAGGCGGCGTCAGCGTGCATGTGCGTCCCGAGCTCATCGTCGACGCGCAGTACGTCCTCACCAACCTGCACGACGGCGCCATGCAACTGCTCGATGCAAGGGCGCAAGAGCGTTTTTCCGGAGAGACCGAGCCGATCGATCCGATCGGCGGACATATACCTGGTGCCCGCAACCGCTGGTTCAAAGCTAACTTCGAAGCCGACGGATCCTTGAAATCGCCCGAAAGCCTGCGCCGCGAGTTCGCGCAGGCGGCGCTCGATGCGCAGCGGACGATCCATCAGTGCGGTTCGGGCGTTTCGTCGGCGGTCAACGTGCTAGCGATGGAACACGCGGGCCTCACTGGTTCGCGCATCTACAACGGCTCGTGGAGCGAGTGGGTCGCGGATCCGTCGCGCCCGGTCGAGACGGGAGTTTAGCGCTTTACCGGAGGCGGAACGGCGTCTGGCTTCGCGATTGATCCCGCCGGCGACGCGTTCAGGCGCTCGAGTTCTTCGCTGCTCGGGACTTGCGGAAAGTCGCGGCAGCTTTCGACAAAACAGTAGAATCCGAACGGCGTGTCGCCGCGATTGACGAACTGATGTAGTTCGTGTGGGCCGACGTAGACGACGTCGTCGGCGCCAAGCTCCGTAAATTCGTTCTCGATAACGGCGTAGCCGAGCCCGGTCCGCACGACCACGTAGTGCTCGTGCTCGTGCTTCTCGAGACGCGACGCGGCGCCGGGAGCCACTTCACAGTAGCGCAGCTCCATCTGGGGCCCAGGCTCGCTTGGATCGTTCTTACGAGTTCCCACGAGCGTGTGACGAGCAACGCCCGTACGGGGCGCAT
>DATAQH010000234.1:0-4505 GCA_036264815.1 Candidatus Cybelea sp. | reverse complement strand
ACCTCGCTGCGCAGGATCGTACCGACGACCGGCGCCAGTTCGAAGTCGTGTGTGCGCAGCAGCGCCGCGACCGCATCGACCAGTTCGGCCTCCGGATCGTTGTAGACAAACCAGTTGAGCAGGCTCGAGGCGAAGAACTTCGCGCACTGCGGTTGGGAAAAAATGATGTTGACGATATCGTCGCCGGTGAAGTCTCCGGTCTGTCCGAGAAAGCGTTTGCGGCCGCCGTCGTGCAACGCCGGATTGAAGCTGACGAGATCGGCGCGCCGGTCGACCTGCCATCCCGTCCAGGCTCGTGCGGATTCGCGGACGTCTTCCTCAGTGTAGTTGTCGACCCCCAGCGTGAAGAGCTCCATCAGTTCGCGGGCGTAGTTCTCGTTCGGGTGCGCGACGACGTTGGCGGCGCCGTTGAGGTACATCAGCATCGCCGCATCTTTTGAGACCTCGCGCGTGAGCTCGCGGAGATTGCCAAGGGCGTACCGGCGAAACAGCGCGTTTTGGTTGTACGTAATCAACGGAAAGCGCGGTGTCGCCCGCGAGGTGAAGTGACCGTGAAAGTAGAGCGTCATCTTCTCCTGCAGCGGAGACGGCGTCGTCAGCATGCGATCGAGCCACCAAAGCTGCAGCGTAAATACGGCCGCACGTCTCTTAGCGCGCTCGGCGTTGACGAGTTCGGGCGGGGGCGCGACCGCGCTCGCCGGCGTCAGGGCCAAGAGCGACGCAACCGCTTGCGTCGCGGTCATCGCAGCCGCGCGTCCGACGTCTGCGGGCGTGCCGCCAAACCCGGCCCGGCGAAGCAAATGCGCCGCGGCGCGATCCCCCAGCCGTCCGGCGTGAGGCGAAAGCGCGTTGGAGGTATTGAGCTGGCCGGCCGGCCGCACGATACCGCCGACGTCCATCTTGGTCTGCGCCGCCATTGCCGGGATAGTTCCGCGCGCCGCAGGCGCCCGCCCGCGCCCGAACCAGACGTCTAACCGGGCTCTAAGCGGGGCGGCGCCGAATGGCGGCGCGATGACCGAGACTCAAGAAAACGCGCAACGGATGGAGCGTCTCGTCGCCGAGCTGCGCGAGCGTTTGGTCGCCGTTCGCAGCGGGGGCGGCCCGGAGGCCGTTGAGAAGCACCGTCGCCGCAAGAAACTGACGGCACGGGAGCGCGTCGAGCGCCTCATCGACCCCGGCTCCGATTTTCTCGAGCTCTCGGCGCTCGCAGCGATCGACATGTACGACAACGGCTCGCCATCCGCCGGCATACTTACCGGAATCGGCGTCGTCGAGGGCCAGCACTGCATCGTCGTCGCCAACGACGCGACGGTCAAAGGCGGCACCTACTACCCGATGACCGTAAAGAAGCACTTGCGCGCACAAGAGATCGCCGAACAGAATCACTTACCGTGCATCTATCTGGTCGATTCGGGGGGCGCTTTCTTACCGCTGCAAGCCGACGTGTTTCCCGACCGCGATCACTTCGGCCGGATCTTTTACAATCAAGCGCGTATGTCGAGCAAGCGCATCGCGCAGATCGCAGCGGTGATGGGTTCGTGTACGGCGGGCGGCGCATACGTACCGGCGATGAGCGATGAAACCGTGATCGTCAAAGGTCAAGGCACGATCTTTCTCGGGGGGCCGCCGCTGGTGAAAGCGGCAACCGGCGAGATCGTAACGGCCGAGGATCTGGGCGGCGCCGACGTCCACACTCGCGCCTCCGGCGTTGCCGATCACTTTGCCAGCGACGACGCTCACGCGCTCGCGCTCGTGCGCCAGATCGTGCGGAACCTTCATTTGGAGCTGCCGCAGCAGTGGGATCGCACCGATCCGGCGCCGCCGAAGCTCGAACCGCGCGAAATCTACGGCATCATTCCGGCAGACAGCCGCATCGGGTACGACGTTCGTGACGTCATCCTTCGGCTCGTCGACGGCTCGGAGTTCCACGAGTTCAAATCTCGCTACGGCACGACGCTCGTCTGCGGATTTGCCCGAATCGAAGGACATCCGATCGGGATCCTGGCCAATAACGGCATTCTCTTCAGCGAGAGCGCGCTCAAAGGGACGCACTTCATCGAGCTCTGCACCCAGCGCGGGACGCCGCTGCTCTTTCTGCAGAATATCACCGGCTTCATGGTCGGGCGCGAGTACGAAAATCGCGGCATCGCAAAAGACGGAGCGAAGCTGGTGATGGCCGTCGCCTGCGCCGAGGTCCCGAAGTTTACGGTCGTGATCGGCGGCAGCTTCGGCGCCGGCAATTACGGCATGTGCGGCCGCGCCTACGCGCCGCGTCAGCTCTGGATGTGGCCCAACGCGCGCATCAGCGTCATGGGCGGCCCTCAAGCCGCAAGCGTCTTATCGACGGTCAAGGGCGAGATGACGCCGGAAGAAAAGGCGGCCTTCGAGGCGCCGATTCTCGAGAAGTACGAACGCGAGGGAAATCCCTACTATTCGACCGCGCGCCTGTGGGACGACGGTATCATCGATCCGCTCGATACGCGGCGCGTTATCGCGATCGGTCTCGATGCTGCCGCGCACGCGCCGCAGCCGCGCACGCAGTTCGGCGTCTTCCGAATGTAGCGCCGCGTGCGCTACGGCTTGAGCGCGCTCATCGGTATAGAGGTGGGCAGCTTGACGCTGCCGAGGTTCTCGGGCGGCGCGCGCACGATCTGGTGCAGCATGTCGTTCCACGCCAGCGTGAGGATCGGCAGCAGCGTAATGAGTCGATGGATCCCGCCCGTCTGCGAGTAGAACGAGACGTCGAGGCCCGCCGCGTGCAAATAGGCGGCCGTCGACGATGGGTACTGCGTCGGTATGCTGTCGTCGGCCGTGCCGGTCAGCACGTAGAATGGGACCGTACGCAGCATCGCGAGAACGGGCTGCGCGTCCGAACCGAGCAGTGAGCCGGCGATGCACATCACCGCAGACCAGTCGTTCGGACGAACGGGCGCGACTTCGAAGACGGAGAAGCCGCCCATCGAGTAACCCGCGAGGTATTTCTTGCGCGGATCGATCGAGAAGGCTTGTATGGCGGCGTCGAGCGCGTCGTAGACGTCGGAAACGGAGCCTCGAAAGTCGTAGTATCCTCGGCCCCACGGCGCGACGACGATCGTATTCGACTTGGCCGCAAGCAGAGCCATGTAACCCGGTGCGAGCAGCTGCGTTTCGGATTGAGGATGGCCGTGAAGCAGGACGACCAGCGGTGCGGGGTGGTTAGGCTGGTAGTCCGGCGGCACGTAGACCGCGACCGGCTGAAACGTTCCGTCCTTCGAGGAGCGTACGAACGTCTCTCCGAGGCCGCGAATCGACGCCATCGGCTGGAACGACGAATCGAGCAGCTGCTTTACGAGGCTGAGGTCGAGTTGCGCCGTGCGGCCGATCGTCTGCGACCATTCGGTTTGTGTGTAACCTGCAGGCACGCTCGTGCCGGCGAGCAGGTCGGCATCGTCGAGCAGCCGCTGATAGTAGTCGAAGGTCGTGTCGCGTCCGGCGATCGGCGCGATCGAGTCGAGGTGAGCGAAGTAGACGGCAGCGGTAACTTCCAGCGAGCTCTTCAAATCGCCGTCACCTGCATTTGCGCCGAGCAGCAGTATCAGTGCAGCTAAGCTAAATACCCGCGTACCACTCGTAGCCCTGGTCCTCCCAATAACCGCCCTGGCCGCCCGCAATCGTCGCGAACGTACCAACGACCTCGATTCGCGCAATCCACTTCGCGCTCTTGTAGCCGAGCTGGGTCGGGACGCGAAGGCGAACGGGAGCCCCGTGATCGGGGTCGAGCGGCGCGTCGTTCAGCCTGAGCGCCAGCAGCGCCTGCGGGTGGCGCGCCTGATGGAGATCCAGGCTTTCGTAGAACGGGTTGCCTTGTCCGTCGTTGTCCATGCAGCGGAAGACGACGTAGCGGGCACCGGCGCTCGGCGTTACCGCCTCGAGGAGCGCCCCCAGGGGGACCCCGGCCCACTTGCCGATCGCGCTCCAGCCTTCCACGCAGTCGTGACGCGTGATCTGCGTCTGCTGCGTCATCCCTCGAAGCTGGGCTAGCGTGAAGGCCTGCGGACGTTCGACCGCTCCGTCGACGATCAAACGATACGAGACGAAGCCGTCTGCCGCCAAACGCCGGTACTGCGTGTCTGACGGCGTCGCGAAACCATTTACTCGGAAGACCCGGTCAACGTCGTTCTCGCCGTAGAGCCGCGCCATGCCGCGCGTGCCGATGAGCGCGTGGTTCACGCCTTCTGCGACAGTCAAAACGCGCCGCACGGTTCCGTTGTTATTGAGCGCCGAACCGATCGGTCCACATCCGGCCAGCGTGGAGACAGCCGACGCCAGAAAGATGCGGCGCTTCATTCGGGCTGATACCAGCCGGTGATCATCGACCGCATCTGGTTGACGATGCCTTGTGTTGCGACTTGGAATGTGTGGATGCCAAAGAATCCTAACAGCAGCAGCATTCCGGCGAAGTGCCAGAGCCGGGCAAACTGACGGCCGCCCAGAAGGACGGTCAGCGGATTGGCGATGGCGTCGAT
>DATAQH010000107.1:0-8222 GCA_036264815.1 Candidatus Cybelea sp. | reverse complement strand
GTCGCAGGTGGCGCAGGTCGACACGCCGCGGCCGCGCAGGCGATCCTCGCCGGGGATGTCGAGCCAGCGCGCGCTCGCGCCGGTCGCGATAATCACGGTCTCGGCTTCGTACTGCGCGTCGAGTGTACGGACGATCAGAGGTCGCTTTGCAAACTCGACGGAGGTCACGTCGACGTTTTCGATCCGCGCGCCGAAACGCTCGGCCTGTTCGCGAAAACGGATCATCAAATCGGGCCCCATGATTCCTTCGGGAAAACCGGGGTAGTTCTCGACGTCGGTCGTCAGCATCAGCTGGCCGCCGTAGAGTCCGCCGGCGAGCACGAGCGGACGAAGGTTGGCTCGGGCCGCATAGACGGCGGCGGTTAAGCCGGCCGGCCCCGAACCGATGACGATCACGCGTTCCATTCCCGCCCTTTTCGACTCGGGCGAGCGCTTCCCGGTTGCAGCCGTTACGGACGCAGCGTCGAAGCAGCCGCTATGATCGATCACCAGTTGCCGCTGGAGGACACGTTCGGCGATATTCTGCGCAAGGCGCTCAAGGGAACCGGCACGAGCGAGGCACAGCTCGCCGAGGCAGCCGGAATTCCGAAGGACGCGATTGCGCACTGGCTCAAAGACGAAGGCGCTGCCGACGACGAGCAGGCACGCGCCGTCGCCGCGATCCTACGCCTCGACGGCGGGAAGCTCGCCGATAGCGCGGCCGGACGGTGGCAACCGCCGGCGATCGAACGCGCCGACATCCGGCGTCATCCGCAGGATCCGCAGCCGAGCAACGGTTACGTCTTCTTCCTTCAGGACGGCCGCCGCGCCGCGCTGGTCGACCCGGCCGGCATTCCCGCCAACCTGCTGCGCGTTCTGCGCGACGGTGACTACCATCTGCAGTACATTTTGATCACGCACAAACATGCCGATCACTGCGATGCGACGGGCGACGTCGCGCGAGCCTTTCCGCAAGCGCAGATCGTGATGCACGAACTCGACGTAAACGCGATCGGCCCGCTCGCCGGCAGCGCGCTGCGCGTCCGCGACGGGGAGACGCTCCCCTTTGGCGACGACGCGTCGATCCGCATGCTGCACACGCCCGGCCACACCGACGGCTCGTCGTCGTTTCTCTTCCAAGGCGCACTCTTTTCCGGGGACACGCTCTTTGCGGCCAGCGTCGGCGGCGCGTACGGCGACAAGAGCACCTATGGCGACATTCTCAACAGCGTGCGCAGCAAGATGTTCGCGCTTCCCGACGACACGGTCGTCATGCCGGGACACGGTCCGCCGACGAAGATCGGCCTAGAGAAGCACCACAACCCGTTCTTTTAGCCCCCGTGTCATCCTGAGCCCGTCGAAAGACATCGAAGGGCGGTGAAGGTGCTACTCCCGGTGCGCTAAAGGAACGCTTACGCTTGCGCCGTCGGGGCCGGCGATCGTCGCCCCACTCTCTTTCGGGGCGCTGCTCGATTCGCGGATGAGCTCGAACTGGAAGACGGCTTGACCCGAGGAGGGCAGCGACGTTTCGACGTGCTGCGGCGAGCAGTATTTCGTCGTGCAGAATGCGGCAAGCCAGCCGCTCGCGACCCCGCGCGCCTGCAGGCGAACGAGTGCCTTCGGTTTGCCGGAGACCTCCAGCCGGTACTTCGCAGCCGCGGAGCTGGTCGTTTGGAATTCGCTGCCCGTCCAGGGTTGAATCGAAAGGCGCGTCGGCTGGGCGAGCGCGAGCAAGATGATAGCGGCGACGATCGAAACCTTCACGTTCGAAGCTTATATCCGATTGCAGTCATTCGCAAGACGATTCCAAGTGAAATCGCCGTTAGAAGTGCGACCATCCCGATGGAAAACGCGGGCGCAAGGTCGCTTTGCCCGGTGTAGCTGCGCCGAAAGGCGTCTATCGTGTAAAAGATCGGATTAAAAAGTTCGAAATTGCGCAGCGTGGGCGGCAGCATTTTCGCCGAGGTAAAGACGCCGCCCACGAAGGTAAGCGGCGTGATGACGAAGGTCGTTAGGATCGCAATGTGATCGAACTTGTCGGCGACCAGGCCGAAGATCAGCCCGAGCGCGGAAAAGAGCACCGATACGAGCGCGATGATGCCGAAATAGAGCGGCCAGTTCGAGGGCGCGGCGTGCACGAGCAGGACGCCGAGTACGGTGATCAGTCCGGCGATCAGCAGCGAACGCGCGAGGCTGCCGAGAACGTACCCTCCAACGAGCTCGTACGCCGACATCGGCGCGATCAGCAGTTCCTGAATCGAATTCATGAAGCGTCCCTGAAAGAGGGAGCTCGAGCATTCCCCGTAGGACGAGTCGATGACTTGCAGCATGATCAGTCCCGGAATAAGAAACTGCGCGTAGCTGACACCCTGGATGCTGGGGATGCGGCTGCCGATCCCCAGACCGAAGACAAATACGTAGAGCAGGGTCGTGATGATCGGCGGCCAGATCACCTGGTTGATGATCTTGAGGCTGCGCACCATCTCGCGCTTGACCAGCGTCCACAGCGCGACGCCGTTAATCACGGACGAGCTCCAAAAAGACGTCCTGCAGCGACGAGCCCGCCGCCACTAACTCTTCGGTCGGCTTTTCGGTGACGATCCGGCCGCTGCGGACGATCGCAATCCGCCGGCAGAGCTCTTCGGCTTCCTCCAAATAGTGGGTCGTCAGAAAAATCGTCAATCCCTCGGCGTTGAGCCTCTTCAACCACTGCCACAGCTCGAGGCGCAGCTCGACATCGACCCCGGCCGTCGGCTCGTCGAGGATCAGCAGGCGGGGCTCGTGGATCAGCGCGCGGGCAAGGGAGAGACGCCGCTTCTGACCGCCGGAGATCTTCGTATACTCGAGGTGCGCGTGCGACGTGAGACCGAATCGCTCGAGCAGCGCATCGGCGCGTTCCGCCACGCGCTTACCGCGCAGCCCGTAGTAACCGGCCGAATAGATGAGCACGTCGCGCAGCGACAGATAGCGATCGAAGTTGTACTCTTGGGGCGACAGCCCGATCAGCTGCCGCGCCTGCCGCCACTCGCGCTCGTTGTCGTGGCCGAAGATGCGAATGCTGCCCGAGGTCTTGCGCGCGAGGCCGACGATCGCGTTGATGGTCGTCGTTTTCCCCGCGCCATTGGGGCCGAGAAACCCGAAGAACTCGCCGGACTCGACGCGCAGCGAGATGCCGTCGACGGCCGTGAAGCTTCCGTATTGCTTGACGAGCCGATCGACCTCGACGGCTATGGAATCAGTTTCTTTAATTGCTTGTACCGGTGGCGGCGAAGGGTGGCGATGAGTTCTGCACTCTCCGGAATCCCGCAATCGCTCAATTGGGTTGCAACTTTCTTCACATCGAAGGTCACGCGCCGGTGCTTAACCTCCCACCCGCCGGCACGCTCGGTGAGGATCGCATAGCAGGCGCGCGGGTCGCCGTCCTTCGGCACGCCGGCTGAGGCCACGTTTACGAGCAGCCGCCCGCGCCACATCCGAACGTAGGGAAGGTGCAGGTGCCCGAAGGCGATCGTCGTCGCGCGCTCGTCTCCGACGAGCCGCTCGAGCGTCGCCTCGTCCGCGTCGGGCCAGATGTGCTCCTCGTCATTTTTTGGATTAGCGTGGACGATCAAAAGCTGATTGTCATCCTCGCCGATGCGCATCGCAAAAGGGAGGTCGCGCAGCCACGAGAGCCAGCGTTCGCCCAGTTCGCGGCGCGTCCAGTCGATTCGCGCAACGTCGGCAGCGCTGTGCTCGCCGTCGCTCGCGCCGTCACAGAGAAAGCGATCCTTGTTGCCGCGAATGCAGGCGGCACCCAACTCCTCCAGCCGCTGGAGCACCTTCTTGGGCTTTGGTCCCGGCAAACAGAGGTCGCCCGCGACGATGACCGCGTCGGCGCCACCCTGCGCTTCGAGGTCTGCGAGGCAAGCGTCGAGGGCTAAGAGATTACCGTGAATATCAGAGAGGACGGCGATGCGCATCAAGTCATCGAGCTTTAATCGCGCTTGAGAACCAGGGTCAGCATCGCCGGGGTCAATCCAAGCTTCGTAAACTCGTAAAGGTCGATCGATTCCACCGTTATGCCTTGCCGGCTCATCTGCGCGAGCGCCGTGCGGTACCGAATATCGGCCAGCACGTGCCGCTCGTCCAAACAGAGCACGCCCGCGGCGTTCTCCTCGCCGCGCTCGAGTACGATCGTTTTACAGCCTTCGAAGGCGGCCGGATCCGCCGAATCTCCGCCGATGACGATCGTGTCGTTCGCAATCGCCGCCGCGACGCTGCGCAATGCCCCGACACCCGGAGCGAGATTCACCTCGACGACGCGATAACCGTGAGCCGCTGCCAGCCGCGCAAACCCTTCGCGGCCGACGTCGTTTCCGCGCGAGCCGGCGCCCACGAAGGCCCTCTCGCCGGCCAAAATCACGTCGTTGCCGTCGAGCAGACCGGGCCCAGCAATGTGCCCGGCGATTGGGACGTCGATGCGCGCGAACTCGGATTGCATCCGGTCGGCCTCGGGCCGCCGCGACATCGCACTCGGACGCATGAGCACGACGCCGTCGCGCAGCGCCACCGCCGCGTCGCCGGCACTAATCTCGTAAGCGTCGCGGCCATGCGATTCGAACGAGATCGTCTCGACGCCGAAGTACTCGAGCGTCGAGCGAAGCACTTCGTGCTGTTCGCGCGCTCGCTCGTAGATCGCGCCGGGTTCGCCGGCGAGCGGACGCGCGCCCTCGATCGCCGCGCTGGGCTTGACCAAAATCGCACTGCGCAACGCGCCCGTCGGATTCTCCACGAGCCGCGGACCGAAGCCGACCTTGCCGTGAGCGCTCATCGGACCTGGTACGCTTGCGGAGCCGGAACGCCGGTGAACAGCGGCGCCAAATCGGAGGCCAACAGGTCGGCCAGACTCAGCGGCGGCAAGCCGAAGATCTCCTCTTCGGTCTTCACGACGCTCGCAACGCTGAGATGATCCTCGGCGACGAACCCGCGCCGAGCGAGCGGTGAAACGACCAACGCGTAGCTGCGCATCGCGTTGACGTGATCGGTGGGCGACTCGATGGCCGCCGGGACGACGAAGACCGCCGTCGAGCTCCAGTGGGGCGCGTGCGAAATGAAATCGACGATCTTGCCGAGGGCGTGGTCTGCGTCGCCGACCGCAGCCGCGGTAGCGCCGCTGGGCAGCGAGACGTAAGTAAAGTTGGGCATTCGGTCGGCCTCCACGTAACGCTGCATGTCGCGCACGAACTCATCGGCGCGCGTTGAATCGGTCACCTTGGGATTATAACCGGGATAGTCGAGATCGACGTTGCCCGCCAGCGCCCCCAGCGCCGGAACGTCGTAGTGATAGAGGGACCCGTCATATCCCGAAAGACGCATGAGCCCGCCGTAGTCGCGATAGGTCAGGCCGGCCCGCGCCATCGCGTTAAACAGATACCCCGTGCGGCCGTAGTCCTCGGGGTCGTCGCCATGGTCTTGCAGCGGCGAGCGCGCGGCCCCGGCGGCGTCGAGGAGTTGTTGATAGAGCGTGGCATCGGACGCCGTCGCGGCCTGCTTGGCGACGTTGGGGTCGGCATCCGCGGCATAAAAGTTGTCCGCCAGCGCATAGCTTCGCGCCAACTGGTGCAGGTTGGGCGTCGTGCTCTCCGGATAGAGGCTCAAAGCCGCGTCGCCATTGCCGTGCGCGCTGCCCGCATCGTCTTTGAGGTCGCCGAGCATCGCGTCGTACGTGCGGTCGCCGACGGCGATGTAGACGACGTGATCGATGGCATCGCTGCGTTTGTTCGAGCGCAGCGGCGGAATGACCGGATCGAACTTTGCGACGCTCGGCGTCCGGTTGTAACGCAGCGCAGAGAGCGTTGCCTTGACCAGCGACGTATGCTTGAGATCGACTCGCTGCAGGACGCCCCAGCCGTCGACGCCTTTCGCGCCCGCGACATAGAGATAGCGCCCGTTGCTCGAGAGTGCGATCGCACTCGGAAACCACGCCGTCGGGATGAGGCCGAAGCGGTAACGGGTCGTCCGTTTCGCGTCGAGCACCGCGACTGAATTGAGGCCGCCGAGCGCTACGAAGAGCCTTTTTCCGTCCGGGCTGAGCGCTTCGGCGCTGGGCTGCGCGCCGTACGGCGCGCCGGGATAGAGCCGCAGATCGAGCCCGCGAACGACGCGCGGGGCGCCGCTCACGCTGACCACCGCCACGCGATCGACGTTTGCGAGTGCGACGTAGGCAAGCCGCCCGTCTTTGCTCAGGGCAATCGCTCCCGGCGACGCACCGCCGACGATCTGAGTGCCGTCCGGAGCGGGATCCATCGGCACGGTTGCCGGGTCGGCGATCGCGTTCCCCGCCGAAAGCTGCAAAACTGAGAGCGTCGACGACTTCGCCGGATCAAAGGCCGGCGCCGCGAACTGCGGCGCCGGCTGCGGCGTGGGCAGCGGACGATACGTCGAGAGGCCGCTGCTGCTGGAAATTACGACACCGCGGCCGGCGACGACGTAGAGCGGTGCATCGCCCACGGGAATCGGCCGCACGACCGAACGCGTCGACAAATCGATCTCGACGACCGCGTCGCCGACGTTGTCGGCAACGTACGCGTCGCGGCCGTCGCCGGAAACCGCGATTTGCGCGGGCAGCGCGTGCGGCGCCGGGAGGGCGATGGACGTCTCGGGTGTCAGCGTTCCGCCGGCGTCGAGATCGAAGACGCGCACCGCGCTCGTTGCCGCATCGGAGGCAAGCACGATGGTACGCGATGGGTCCTTCGGATCGCGTGCGCTGGCCACGCCCATGAAGAACGCCGCCGACGGATCGCGATACACGCTTGCCGGGCGCATCGTCTGTACGTTGACGACGGTAAGCGATGGGCCCGCCACCAGGCCCGCCGGGGCGGCAGCGGAGGCGGATCCGGCAAACGCGCTGCCCGCATTGGAGAGAATGGCGTACCGTCCTTCCGGCGAAAGCGCCATTCCAAAGGTGCCGGTTCCGACGAAGACGCTCGTGCCGGCCGGTGCGGCGATTCTTCCGTTGGGAAGAATAGCATCGGTGGGATGCACACGATCGGCTCCGGCTGGCCGCACACCGGCCGGCGCCGAATACACGATGAGGGGAGCGGGTCGGGCTGCACCTAAGAGGACGGCCGCTAACAAAGCCGCTGGAAATTGCCTAAACGACACGGGAGGTAAGCCATTACCATTGCAGGCCGTCAGTACCCTGCCGTCTTAGCGGTGGCAACCGCCGTCCCGCCGTACGCGCTGGGGCAGGCTGAGGTAATTCGGCGTATCGATCTCGCGCTCGGCCCGCGTTCGCGAGAAATCGTGCGGCTGCTCCCGATGTTCGGCAACACGGGCATCGATCGCCGCTATTCGTCGGTACCGATCGAGTGGTACGAAGACCTTCACGATTGGCCGGACCGTAATAGCGTCTACCTCGATTCGGCGCTCGATCTGCTGGAGCGGGCGACGCGCGAGGCACTCGCGCGTGCGCGGCGCAGCGCCGAGGAAATCGACTCGATCGTCGTCGTCTCGACGACGGGGATCGCCACGCCGAGTCTCGACGCGTTGCTGATGGAGCGTATGAAATTGCGCCGCACGACTCGACGGCTGCCGATTTTCGGGCTCGGCTGCGCGGGCGGCGTCATCGGCCTGGAGCGCGCGGCGACGATCGCAAGTGCAAACCCCGGCTCGCTCGTCCTGTTCCTTGTCGTCGAACTCTGCGCGCTCTGCTTTAGACGCGACGACTTTTCCAAGAGCAACATCGTCGCGACGGCGCTCTTCGGGGATGGAGCCGCCGCGACGCTGCTCGCGTGCGGCGGCGACGGACCCGTCGTCGTCGGCGGCGGCGAGTTCACCTGGCCCGATTCGCTCGACGTCATGGGCTGGGACGTTACCGGCGAAGGGCTCAAGGCGATCTTTTCGCGGGACATCCCCGAACTCGTGACCACCAAGCTCAACGAGGTCGCGACCGCTTTTTTGGAAGAGCATTCGCTCACGCTCGCCGACATCGACCGCTTCGTCTGCCACCCCGGCGGCGCGAAAGTACTCGACGCGCTCGAGGTCGCCTTCGAAATCGGCGCAACGCGTCTCACGGAGTCGCGTGAGGTTTTGCGCGATTACGGCAACATGTCGGCGGCGACGGTAATGTTCGTCCTGGAGCGAACGCTCGCGTCGAAGGAACCCTGGCGCCGCGCGCTCGTCAGCGCGCTTGGCCCCGGATTCACCGCCGGTTTCACCCTCCTCGAAAACGTGTGAGCGTTCTCTACATCGTTCTCGCGCTA
>DATAQH010000148.1:0-2813 GCA_036264815.1 Candidatus Cybelea sp. | reverse complement strand
GCCGGTTCGCCGGCGGATCGCAGCCCGAGCGGGAGTCCGTCGGCTCGGAGTTCATGGATCGTACCGTCGCGCTTGCGTAGGAGCGGATACGGGTGCCCCGCATTGGCGTATGCGATCGTGAGCGTGCGCGTATCGAAGACCGCGACGAACGCCGTGGCGACGGCGGCCGGAAAGCGGCGCAAGAGAATCCGTTCGGCGGCATCGAGGATTCTCGCGGGATTGGGTTCGTACATCGCGACCACGTTGATCGAGTGGCGCAGCTTACCCATCACCGCGGAGGCCTCGAGGCCGTGACCGGTGACGTCGCCGACGCTGAAAAGCACGCGATGCTCGTCTAGATCGTAGGCATCGTACCAGTCGCCGCCTACTTGTACCTCCGAAGACGCCGGACGGTAGATCGCACTCAGGGTTGCGCCGTCGACTTTCGCGAGCAGCGGAGGAAGCGTCGCGTGCTGCAGCGTCGCAATGAGGCGGCGTTCGCGGGCAACGTTCTCCGCGCGCTCGAGCGCGATCGACGCGCGGCGGCCGACCTCCTCGAGCAGTTCGAGATCCTCGGCGCCGTAGTGGCGACTGTTCGAACAAGCAACGATCGCGCCGTAAACGGAGTCGCCTGCATAGAGCGGCGCCATCATCCACGAGAGGGGGCGGACAACTTCTTGCAGCGGCCCGGATTTCAAGAGCGTTCCGTTGCGCAGCGAACGGCGCGCAGCGAGATGTTCGACGAGTTCGCGTTCGCTCTCTTCGTGCAGGCTCGCCGCCGTTCCGGACCGCGCGAGGATGCTCAACTTCTCGCCGCTTATCTCCGCGGCGATCGCGTAATCGGCGAAGCGCTCGACGATCTCGTCGAGCAGCAACGAGAGTGTTTCTGTGGCGTCGAGGGTCGCAAAGAGCCGGTCGGTTATGCGGGCGAGAAAGCGAAGGCGCTCGGTGATGCGCCGCTCGCGTTCGAAGGTCTTGATGTTTTCGAGCGCCATCGCCAATTGGCGAGCGACGACGACGGCGACGTCGTGCTCGCGCGCGGCAAAACTCGCGCGGCGCCCCGACTCGAAGAAGACGGCCGCGCCGGCGCAGCTCGTCCCGGCGAGCAGCGGCACGGCGAGCAGCGAACGCACGTGCTCCGGCGGTGCCGGCTTCGTCCCAGCCAGCGCCAGCAGCGGCTGCTTCGAGCGCAGCGCTTCCTCAACGATCTCGCCGAGCGACTCGGTGCGTACCGGCGCCGAGGAACGGCGATCGCTCGAGCCTTCGAGCTGGAGCATCCCCGCGTCGTCGAAGGTGAAGATCGCGCAGCCGTCGGCGAACTCGACCGTGGCGGCTTCGATGAAGCGGTTAACGATCGTCGCGCGGTTGAGCGACGACGATAGCACCGCCGTCGCTTCTGAGATGAAGCGCGTGCCGGCGTCGGCGAAACGCTCGACTTCGGTCGCGTGCCCGGACCAATAAAGCACCAAATCGCGATTATCGAAGACCGGCACCGCCTGCACGAGGAAGTTGCGCAGCGTCGCGCCGCCTGCAGTGCGCACGTGGTAGACGGCACTGAAGCGCTCCGCGCAGCGCAGGGCTTTGGCCCAGAGCGCATCGACCTGCGCGACCTCGGTTTCGTCGAGGCGGCCGTGCCCCTCGGGGCGCGCTGGACGGCAAGGGATTACGCTAGTGACGGCGCCGGAGGGATCGGCCTGCCAGAGCACGTCGCACGCCCGGGCGATTACCGTGCGAATCGAGCATAGGCTGCGTTCGCCGGGCGAAAACGACGCCTCAGATTCGGGGAACGGTTTCATCGGGATGAGCATCCAGCCAAGCGATCTCCCTTCGGCTTATGCCGCTCCGGAAACTGCCGGAACGGGCCGCTTTAATATGACGAAGGCGTTGAGCCACGCGCAATCAGGGTAAAGAGGCAGGCAATGATTACGTTCGATGCCGCGATGCGCAAGGAGAGTACATGGTAGGACTACTTTGGACGATTATCGTGATTCTGTTCGTCTTCTGGCTCCTGGGGTTTCTGCTCCATTTCGGAGGCGGACTGATCCATTTGATTCTGCTGGTTGTCGTTGTCCTGATCATCGTCAATCTCATCACCGGCCGAGGAGCCCGGGTCTAACCGGCGATGCCGGCACGTAAGAAAAAGACCGCGCGCAGGAAAGCCGCTTCGCGTAAAGGCGTGGCGCGCGCAAAGCCGACCGCGCGGAAGAGCACGACTAGCCGGAAGAAAACTTCCAGCCGAAAGAAAACCCCCGGACGGAAAAAAGCCTCCGGACGGAAGAAAACGACTCGAAAGAAAGCAAGCGGACGTAAGTATAATCGTAAATCAGGCAAGAAAGTCGAGCGGGCAATGCGCGAGATGAAAGCCGGCAAGCTCAAATCCGGCCGCTCCGGCCGCAAGGTTACGAGCCGCAAGCAAGCGGTCGCCATCGGGCTGAGCGAGGCGCGGGCGGAGGGCGACAAGGTCCCGACCCGCAAGCGGGCTCAGCGAAAGCAAAGCTAAACGACACCCCGATCGAAGCGCCTAACCCGCGCTTCCTTCATAAGGCGCAGCAGCTCGGCGGTGAGGTACTCGATCGCCTCGTCAGGCGGGTAACTCGAGAGCTCCTCTCGACAGATACGCACGACAGCCATCACCGCTTCGCTTAGTCCGAGCTGCGGTGTATGCGCGGCCTGTTCGGTCGCATGAGCCTTTATGCGGGCCCACACTTTGTCCATTTCCGTCATAACGAAGGCCCTTCAGGGGCGGGGTTGTTATGATTTGGAAATCAAGCGTACCACCGATTGGCTGGAGCGTCCATAGGCGCGTTGACGGCCGTTCGGCGACCCCTCGACAG
>DATAQH010000103.1:0-5065 GCA_036264815.1 Candidatus Cybelea sp. | reverse complement strand
GGTCGCATTGCTCGACCGCCTCGGTGCACTGACGGAGCGCACGGTGGCGATTCACGCCATCTACCTCTCCGAACGGGAGAAGGAGATGATCGCGCGGGCCGGCGCGCGCGTCATCCACAGCCCCATGACCAATCAGTACCTCGGCGATGGCATCTGCGACGTCGTCGGTCTGCGCGCACTCGGAGTCGTGATGGGATTGGGATGCGACGCGGACGTCAAACCATCGGTGATCGACGAGATGCGCGCGGCCACGCTCCTGCAGAAGGTAAGGCAACTTGACGGTGCGGCATTTGGGGCGCGCAATGCGTTCGCGCTCGGTACCGCGCAGGGTGCGCGTGCATTGCGACTCGATGCCGGCGACCTGTGCGAAGGACTGCCTGCCGATTACGTCGTGCTCGACGCGTCGGGGATCGATCGGTGGTCGCCGCCGCTCAACGCCCTCGTCTATCGCGCCGAAGATTCATGGGTGCAAGCGACGTTCGTGAACGGGCGCCGCGTCTACGTCGGCGAAGCCTCGCCGCTGGCGCGCCGAGCCCGGGACGAGGTCGATAAAATCGCGAAGCACCGAACGCAATGAGGAGGTCGATGAAAAAAATGCGCACGACGACTCTCTCGGTTTTCGTAATCGGGGTGCTGGTCCTCACGGGATGCGGCGGCAATAAGGCGAGCAACGCGGCGTCGAAGGCTGCCAGCGCGGCTGCGACCGCCGCGAGCGACGCGGGCAACGCGGCTTCGGACGCCATGCAGTCAGCCGGCCAAGCAGTTACCGGCAACCAGACGCCGCCCAACTGCGGCGCGGTCTCGGCCGTCTGGGTGAACCTCAAGACAAAGGTCTACCACGAGTCCGGCGACCCGATGTACGGCAAGACCAAGCACGGCGAGTATCTCTGCCCGTCCGCTGCCAAGGCACAAGGCTTCCGGCCTGCGGGGGGTGCGATGGCAGGCAAGCATCATCACCATGCCAAGGGGGCCGCCGACTCAGGGGCCGACAGCTCGATGTAGCCTTCGGGGCGGGGTGCGTGTAAGCACTTGCATTCGTTCCTCCCGTGTGATAGCATCTGCGTGCAAGTACCCACTTGCAACGCTTATCACCGGTGAGGAGTACAGGGCTGAGCACGAATTCCGTTCTTATCGAGTACCGCCCTGGGGTCTATGTGGCCCTCGAGGCTGAGGTACTTGCGGCAATCCAGGAGGAAGGCGCCGAGCGCGTCGTCCTCGATCTCGACAAGCTTGACCGGCTCGATTCGGGCGGCGTCCGCGACGTGATCTCTTTGTTGCGCCGCGTCCGCTCCATCGGGGGCGACCTGGCGTTGCGATCGACCAACCCCGAAGTGCTCCGTACGCTTTCCGCGACCGGGCTGGACCGTGTCTTTTCGCTCGAAGGAGAGGCGGTGTAGATGGTGAGATCGCTGCCGTTCGCGCTCATCGCTGCCGCACTGCTCGGCACGGCTCCAGCCCTTTCTGCAGGCGGCGAGGGCGCCGGCGCGCCACTCGACGCCCGGACGGTGATCAAGCGCGTGGCCGATCGCAACCCGACCCTGCAAAGCTACAAGTCGCGCGTCCACGTCGACGTGCGCATGCTCAGCTTTCCTTACCTCGCGCCGAAGCTCGATGGAACCTCGTACTATAAGCGGCCGGACCTCTACGTGGTCGTCTTCGACCGCATGCCGGGGTACGCGCGTAATTTCGGAACGCTCTTCAACGACGTCGGCAATCCCTTGGCCTGGCAGCGGGACCAGTACGTCTCCACAGATGGAACGACGCTGCTCGACGGCCGCCCGACGGTGGTCTTGCGCCTGACTAAGAAGATTCACAGCGACATTCTCGATCACACGCTGGCCTACGTCGACACCGAAAGCTGGGTGCTCGTGCGAATGGAGTGGTACTACACCAGCGGCGGCAAGATCACGATGTCGCAGCAGTATCGCATCGAGAACAACTACGTCGTTCTCTCGCAGCAGCACGCGACGATTTCGATCCCGCACGTGCGCGCCGTCGCCGACGCTGCGTACGGCGTATACCAGACGAACGTCCCCGTGCGCCTCGGCTCGAAAACGCCGCAATGATCGAAACCCGCAAAGTTGGCGACCTCGGCCGGTCCGCCTCGCCGGAAGAGACGCGCGAGCGTATCCTCGTTGCGACTCGTGAAGTAATCGGCCGCAAGGGCAAGCGCGGTGCCACCACGCGCGAGATCGCCGACGTCGCCGGCGTCAACGAGGCGACGCTCTTTCGTCACTTCGGAACGAAGGAATCGCTGCTCGTCGCCTGCGCGCAGCACTTCTGCGGTCACCTCGAGCTCGCCGGCGCCGCCGCGACGCGCAGCGGCGACCTCGCGCAAGACTTGCTGGCGCTCGCGCGCCTGATGTTCGCTCGTTTCGTTGCGCTCGGCGATATGATTCGCTGGTCGTTGGTCGAACAGGAGTACGAACAAGACATCTTTGCCGAGACGGCCTGGCGGCCCCAGCTCGCAATCCTCGCCGTACTGACGGAGTTCATGAAGCGCCGCGTCGAGGGCGGCGAACTGCGAGGCGAGCCGCAGAAGCTCGCGATGGTATTTTTGGGCCTGGTCTTCATGCACGCACTCGGGCGAAAGAAATTCCCCGGCTCGCCGCTCCACGGCGGCGACCCGGATAACGCGCTGCGTTTTTATATCGACGTTTTTCTCAACGGGGTAAGGAACTCGTAAAATGGATACGAGAGAGGCTGATCAGCAAAAGACGATCGAACGCAAAGGGAACGGCACCGGCAGGGCCGCGCCCCAAGACGTTGGGGCCGACGACGCCGGCGAGTCGCGGGGACGACCACGCAAGCGAATATTCTTCATCGTCGGCGCGATCGCCATAATTGCCGTCGCGGTGATCTGGGGTCTGCCGTGGCTGAACTTCATGCTTTCGCACGAAGGCACCGACGACGCGCACGTCGCCGCCGACGAGGTCGCGGTCACGAGCAAGATCCCCGAACGCATCAATCAGATCTTGGTCGATACGAACCAGCAGGTCCATCGCGGGCAGCTCCTGATCGTACTCGACAACAAGGACGAGATCGCCCGACTCCGCGCGGCGCAAGCGCAGTACGACCTCGCGGTCGCAAACCAGCACGCAACGACCACGCAAGGGCAGGGCGGCGTCGCCCAGGCGAGCGGCGCGATCGGCAACGTACAAGCGCAAGTCCCGCTGGCGCAGGCCGGCGTGGAACAGGCAACGGCGCAACTGCGCGCCGCGCAAGCCCAGGTCCCCGCCGCGCGCCAAGCCTACGATAAAACGCAGGCCGACCTCAATCGCGCGCAGTCGCTGGTCAGCACCGGCGACGTCGCTTCGCAGACCCTCGACGCGGCTCGCGCGCAAAGCGCAGGCGCCGCGGCGCAGCTGCGGGGCGCCGAAGACCAGGTCAACGTTGCGGAGGCGGCCGTCTACGCCGCGCAGAGCCGCATCTCCGCGGCGCAGGCGGGCGTCGCCGAGGCGTCGGGCGGGCTAACGACGGCGCGGGGAAAACTCGCGCAAGCCTCCGACCCCAGCCAAGTCGAAGCCGCTAAGGCGCAGCTCAATCTCGCCAAGCAAAGCCTCAACTACACGCACATCTACGCTTCGACCGACGGTTACATCGGCGAGAAGAGCGCGGAAGTCGGGCAGACGGTCGGTGCCGGCATCACGCTGCTCACGATCGTACCGCACAAAATCTACATCACCGCAAACTACAAAGAAACCCAGATGGGGAAGATGCGAGTCGGGCAGCCCGTGGATATCAAGGTCGACGCCTATCGCGGCGTGACGTTCCACGGACGGGTCGCCTCGATCAACCCCGCTTCGGAGAATACCTACGCCTTGGTGCCGGCGCAAAACGCGAGCGGCAACTTCGTGAAGGTGACGCAACGCATACCCGTGCGTATCGAGGTCGACGGAAGCGAACACGCAGATCTCCCGCTGCGACCCGGTATGAGCGTCGAGACGTACGTTCGCGTGAAGTAAACAGCCATGATGCGGAGCACCTACGAAAGCCCTGTCGTCGAGCACGGATGGCGACGGGTCATCATCAGCATTGCCGTGATTACGGCGACGCTGCTCGAAATCATCGACGTCACGATCGTCAACGTCTCGCTACCGAACATTCAGGGTAACTTCGGCGTCGGCGTCGACCTCGGTGCTTGGGTCGTAACGGCCTACCTCATCGCCAACGTCGTGGTGATTCCGCTCAATCCATGGTTCGCCGCACGCTTCGGGCGGCGACAGTACTTCTTCGCTTCGATCGTTATCTTTACGATCGCGTCGCTGATGTGCGGCCTCTCGAATAGTTTTGGTTCGCTCGTCTTCTGGCGCTTGATCCAAGGTCTCGGCGGCGGCGGTTTGATCTCGACCTCTCAGGCGATTCTGCGCGATACCTACGGAATCAAAGAGCAAGGGAAGGCACAAGGCGTTTTCGCGCTGGGCGTCATCGTTGGGCCGGCGCTCGGCCCGGTGATCGGCGGCTGGATCACCGACAACTGGAACTGGCACTGGATTTTCTTCATCAACATCCCGGTCGGCATCGTGGCCGCGACGCTGATCTGGAACTTCCTGCGCAATCCAGCGCAGCCTCAGCACCGCCGTCTCGATTGGATCGGGCTGCTCCTGATGTGCGTCGGTTTGGGCTCGATGCAGTTCGTGCTCGAGAACGGCCAGCAGTACGACTGGTTCGACGACGCGCGCATCCGCTGGTTTACGTTCTTTTCGGTCGCCGGGCTCGTTTCGTTTGTGTGGTGGACGCTGCGTTCGACGATTCCCGTGGTCGACCTGAAGGTCTTGCGCCTGCGGCAGGTCGCCGCCGGGAGTATCCTCGGCGCCGTTCTCGGCGTCAGTCTCTATGGGTCGATCATCGTCTTGCCGCAGTACCTGATCAACTCGCTCGGCTTCACGGCGACGCTCTCCGGCGCGACCGTCATGATCCGCGCCGCCGCCGTGCTGCTCTTCACCCCCCTTACCGCGATCGTCACGCAGCGAGGGCTCATCGATCCACGTATCTCGGCCTCGATCGGGTTCGTGCTTCTCGCCATTTCCAATTAGATGCTCGGCAGCATCACGACTCCGGAATC
>DATAQH010000100.1:0-8631 GCA_036264815.1 Candidatus Cybelea sp. | reverse complement strand
GGATTACTGCGCGGCGTCCGCCCGATCGGCGATTGGTCGATCACGACCATCTTGTCGAGCTGGCCCGCACCCTTCACCGTGCCGTACGTTCCGCCCGGCGGCTGCCGGTGCAGGTGCTGATTGAGCGCGCGCACGAGCACTTCATTGACGAGCGACGACTTGCCGCTGCCGCTCACGCCCGTCACCGCCGCGAAGACTCCGATCGGAAAGGCGACGTCGACGCCGCGCAAATTATTCGCTTTGGCGTTGCGAACCTCGAGCCAGCCGCGCGCCTTGCGGCGGCGGCGCGGAATCGGAATGAACTTGCGGCCGCTGAGGTAGGCTCCGGTCTCCGATTTGGGGTTCGCGATAACGTCGTCGAGCGTTCCCGCGGTGAGGATCTCGCCGCCTTCGGCGCCCGCGCCGGGCCCGATGTCGACGACTACGTCGGCCATCCGCATCGTGTCTTCGTCGTGCTCGATGACGATCAGCGTATTCCCGAGGTCGCGCAGCGTTCGCAGCGTCGCGAGAAGCCGGTCGTTGTCGCGCTGATGAAGCCCGATCGAGGGCTCGTCGAGAATGTAGAGCACGCCGACGAGCGCGCTGCCGATCTGCGTCGCCAGCCGGATACGCTGCGACTCGCCGCCGGCAAGCGTCGTCGCCGAGCGCGAGAGCGTCAGATAGTTCAGGCCGACGTTGGTCAGAAAACCCAACCGCGCCCGAACCTCTTTGACGATCTGATGAGCGATCTGTTCTTGCCGTGGGGTGAGCGTCAGCTCGCGAAAGAACAGCTCGAGCTGCTCGATCGACATCCGCGTCAGCGCGTCGATGTTGCATTCGCCCAGGGTGACGGCCAAGGCTTCGGGCTTGAGGCGCGCGCCCTTGCAGGCGGGGCAGACCGAGGCCGACATGAACTTCTCGATCTCTTCCTTCACGTAGTCGCTCGACGTTTCGCTGTACCTGCGCTGCAGGTTGTTGACCACGCCTTCGAACGAAGCGCGATACTCCCACGTCTTTCCGCCGCGCGAGGTGTACGCAAAGTTCTGTTCGCGATCGGTTCCATACAAGATAACGTCGAGGACGTCGTCGGAAAGCTGATCGATCGGCGTCGTCGTCTTGACGCGATGGCTCCGCAGCACCCGCTCGAGCTGCTGCATGTAGTACGGATTCATCGAAGGATACCGGCCGCCGCCGAGCGCGCGGCTCCAGGGCACGACCGCGCCCTCCGCGATCGACTTGCTGCGGTCGGGGATCACTTTCCACGGATCGATCTCGATCTTCTCGCCGAGGCCGGTGCACGCCGGGCACGCGCCGTAGGGCGAGTTGAACGAGAACAGGCGCGGCGCGAGCTCTTCGAACGAGAGCCCGCAATAGACGCACGCGAAGGCTTCGCTAAAAGTAAGTTCTCTGTCGGCTCGCCCCGAGCTCGTCGAAGCGAGCACCGTCACGATCCCGCTGGAGAGCCGCAGCGTCGTTTCGACCGAATCGGCAAGCCGCTTGCGAATCTCGGGTTTGCGGACGAGCCGGTCGACGACCACTTCGATCGTGTGCTTGCGCTTCTTATCGAGGACGATCTTCGAGGAGAGCTCTTTGGTCTCACCGTCGACGCGAACGCGCGTGAAACCCTCCTTCGCAATCTCCTCGAACAGCTTGGTGTACTCGCCTTTGCGCCCGCGAACCATCGGCGCGAGCAGCACCATTCGGGTGCCCTCGGGCAGCTCCATGATCGAGTCGACGATCTGCTCGCTCGACTGCGTGCTGATCTCTCGCCCGCACTGATAGCAGTGCGGCGTTCCGATCCGCGCGTAGAGCAGGCGCAGATAGTCGTAGATCTCGGTCACCGTACCGACGGTCGAGCGAGGGTTTCTCGAAGTAGACTTTTGATCGATCGAGATCGCCGGCGAGAGCCCCTCGATGTAGTCGACGTCGGGCTTCTCCATCTGGCCGAGGAACTGCCGCGCATACGAAGAGAGCGACTCGACGTAGCGGCGCTGCCCTTCGGCGTAGATCGTGTCGAAGGCAAGCGAGGATTTACCGGAGCCCGAGAGGCCGGTTATCACGATCAGTTGGTTGCGCGGCAGAACGAGATCGACGTTCTTGAGGTTGTGCTCCCGCGCGCCCTTAATGACGATGGAATCTAACGACACGTTATCTACGAGACACTGGCCGGAAGCAGAAGTATGCGGCCGACGTCGGCGATGGAGCTGCAGGCTGCGTCGGGCGGCTCGGCGCCCGCAGGGAGCGCCTCGTCGCGCACGTTGAGCCAAACGGTAAAGAGCCCGGCCTCGAGGGCGCCGCGAATGTCCCGGTCGTAGCGATCGCCGACCATCGCGGAGTGCGCCGGCGCCCCACCGAGCGTTCGGCAGGCGTGGGCGAACAGGAGCGGGTCGGGCTTGATCATACCGACCTCGTCCGCGAGAAAAATTGCATCGAAGAATTCGCTGATGCGAAGCAGCGCGATCTTCTCGCGGTGGGTCTCCGAGAGACCGTTGGTCACGATGCCGAGCTTCATACCGCGCTCGCGCAGCGCTCTCAAGAGTTCGACGGCGCCCGGAAAGAGCGTGTAGTACTTCGAGCGATAGGCGTTGTACCGCTCGGCGCTCTGCTCCGCGACCTCAGGGCTCGCGACGCCGACGCTTTCGAGCGCACTCTGCCACATGCTCGCGCGAATTCGCGAAAGCTTGACCTTGAGATCCGCCGGCGAGAGGCGCTGCCAAAACCCTTCCGCCTCGGCGACGTACGCCGCCTTGAGCGCGAGCGCGTCGACGCCGTGCTCGGCCGCGACCTCGCGGGCTACTTCCTCGGCGGCACTTTGATAAGCAAACGTATCGTCGTGCAGCGTATCGTCGAGGTCGAAAAGCACGAGATCGATGCGTCGCATATCGTGGCGCGGTTTCCTATTACGGCGGCGTGAGCTTGAGACCGGCGATCTTTCCCTGCTTGTCCATGACGTCGAGCAGCTGCAGTTTCGTCCCGTCTTTGAAGGTCAGCAGGTACAGGGCATACGTCAGATCGCCCTGCAATCCGGCGCGCTGCTGATCGAACGAAATGGGTGCCCCGAGGCTTCCTATGCTGCCCTTGAGCGTGGACAGCTTGTCATCGGTCAGCGCCGAACTCATCGTGGGTTCGAGCAGCGAACGGTCGATCGTTCCGCCCTGCAGTTGGGCGAAGACCGATTTTGCCTGGGCGATCGCTGCCGGATTGGGGGTCGGCGTCGGCGCGCTGCTGGCGGGTTCGCTCAAGGGCGGCGGCGGCGCCGGCGGCATGGCCGGGCCGGTGCCCTGGCCGGCAGGTGTGGAACCGGGGGGTGTATGCGCGGCAGCGATCGTGCCGGCTAGAAGGACGAGGATACATAGCGGTGAGCGTATCATGGTGAGCTCCTTTTGCAGGTTATTGAATGTAGGGCAGGCGCTCCGCGAGGAAGCTCCAGCCCTCCGACGAGACCATGACCGAGCCCGAAAAGGGCCCGGCGAACTCGCCGATGACGACGAAAAGAATTGCGATGAGGCCGACGAGAATTGCGGTCATGAGCAGCTGAGCGGGCCGGTTCTCCACGCCAAAGATATAACAGAACGAGACCATCGCGAGCGCCCCCGTGACGAGCGCGAACCAGAGCACGCTGGGGACCGCCGGCTCGGCGCGCACCAAGCGCTGGCGCCTGGCGTCGAAGAGACGCTGCTCGTTGCCGATCGACGCCTGTTGTGCATTATACCCGCGCTGATCGTGGGGCGAAAAGGTGTTGACCGCATATGCGGCATCTTCAATCAGCTTCGAGCCCGTGTCGGGCACGTCTTGGTTGCGCCCCATCGCGGGCCACTCCACCCGAATCACGGTCTGCGCGTACTTCGTGAGATCGGTCCTGATCCGCATACGGAGCACATCCGGAAATCCGTCCACGACGTGATACAGGTCGCCGGCGGCATCGACTTCCTCTTGGACGTTGGCAATCGTCCCATCGTACTTTTCCCAAACCACCACGACGACGAACCCCAGGAGGACGGCGTAAAGCACGCCGACGGCTGAAAAGAGGTACCCGGCCACGTCGTTGTGACGGCGTAAGACTTCGCTCTTCAGCCAGCGCTGCAGGGCCGCGTGCACGCCGACGAAGCAGGCGACGACGAGGCCGATGACCACCAGCTCGCCGAGCGCCTCGGGAATGTTGAGTATCGTACGCGTCAGAACCGTCACGCCCTAGGGCTCCTCCGATCGACCAGAGGCTCCCTTAATTACCGACGAGTTCGGCTAAGGCCTTGTCGAAGATCTTCGGGGCTTTTCCGCCGAAGAGGATTCCTTCGTTTCCCCCGATCTGCTTGCGTAGTTCGATCAGCTCGTCGCGCAAAGCGGCGGCCTTCTCGAACTCCAGGCTCGCGGCCGCTTCGCGCATCTTTCGTTCCAAATCGCGGGACATCTTGAGTGCGACGTCGCGCGGAACTTTTTCCAGCTTGAGCTTGGCCGCATCCTCGCGGGTTGCGCCGATCATGCTGAGGATGTCGTGAATCTCCTTGCGCACCGACTTCGGCTCGATCCCGTGCTCGCGATTGTACGCCACCTGCATCTCTCGCCGCCGGCGCGTTTCGCCGATCGCGCGCGCCATCGACTCGGTCACGACGTCGGCGTACATGATCACCTTGCCTTCGACGTTGCGCGAAGCGCGGCCGATCGTTTGAATGAGCGACGTTCCGCTTCGAAGGTAGCCCTCTTTATCGGCGTCGAGGATGCCGACGAGCGAGACTTCCGGCAAGTCCAGGCCTTCGCGCAGCAGATTGATGCCGACGAGCACGTCGAAGACGCCGGCCCGCAGGTCGCGCAGGATCGCGACGCGCTCGAGGGTATCGACCTCGCTGTGAAGGTAGCGGACGCGCAGTCCGTTCTCGATGAGGAAGTCGGTGAGGTCCTCGGCCATCTTCTTCGTCAGCGTCGTGACCAGCACGCGCTCCTGACGGGCCGCCCGCAGGTGGATCTCTTCCATTAAATCGTCGACTTGATTTCGCGTCGGCCGTACCTCGACTTCGGGATCGACGAGCCCCGTCGGACGAATGATCATCTCGACGATCTGGCTGCTGTGTCCGGTTTCATACGTTCCCGGCGTCGCGGAAACGTAGACGGCCTGCACGATGTGATCGTCGAATTCCGCGTAGGTGAGCGGCCGATTGTCGAGCGCGCTGGGCAGCCGGAATCCGTGCTCGACCAGAACTTCCTTACGGGACCGGTCGCCGGCAAACATCCCGTGGACCTGCGGCAGCGTGACGTGCGATTCGTCGACGAAGAGCAGCCAGTCCTTCGGAAAAAAGTCGATCAAACACCAGGGCGTCGAGCCGGCCTCGCGCCCAGTGAGATGCCGCGAATAGTTCTCGATTCCGTTGCAGTACCCAACCTCGCGCAGCATGTCGAGGTCGTAGCGGCACCGCATCTCGAGGCGCTGCGCCTCCAAAAGCCTGCCCTGCCGTTTGAAGTAGGCCAGACGCTCGTCGAGCTCGGCTTCGATCGACACGATCGCGCGCTGCAGCTTCTCTTCGGGCGTGATGAAGTGCTTGGCGGGGAAAATCAGCACCTCGTCTTTACTCTCGATATACTCGCCGGTAAGCAAGTTGACGACGTTGATCGATTCGATCTCGTCGCCGAAGAAGCCGATGCGATGAACGAGCTCTTCGTCGACGCCGACGAACTCGAGGGTATCCCCGCGCACGCGAAACGTCCCGCGCACGAGATTGATGTCGTTGCGCCGGTACTGCATGTCCACGAGCTTCCTCAAAAAAGCATCGCGGTCGATCTCCTCACCGACGCGGACGCGGGCCGACATCTCCACGTAATCCGATGGCGAGCCGAGGCCGAAGATGCACGAGACCGAGGCCACGATCAGCGTATCTCGCCGGGTCAGAAGCGATTGCGTCGCCGAGTGGCGCAGACGTTCGATCTCGTCGTTGATCGAGCTATCCTTCTCGATGTAGGTATCGGTCGAGGGGACGTATGCCTCGGGCTGATAGTAGTCGAAGTACGAGACGAAGTACTCGACGGCGTTTTTCGGAAAGAACTCGCGGAACTCGGCGCAGAGCTGGGCGGCGAGCGTCTTATTGTGGCAGAGGACGAGCGTCGGTTTTTGCACGAGCTCGATCGTACGCGCCATCGCCATCGTCTTGCCGCTCCCGGTCACCCCGAGGAGGGTCTGCGTGCGGTCACCGCGCACGAGCCCCTGCGCCAGGGAGTCGGTCGCCTTGGGTTGGTCGCCGGCCAGCGAGAAGGGCGAAACGAGCGTGAATTCTTGAGCCACTGCGGTAACTCAAACCGCCTTCGAGGGCGGAACGATTCACTGGGCGAACGTCCCCTTCGTGCAGAATCCGCTTCTGTTCTGTGGGAACTCCAATCCACAGCTGGCCGAAGAGATCGCCAAGCGGCTCCGGCTGCACGTCGGTAAGGCGCTGGTCTCCGAGTTCAGAAACGAAGAGACTCGGGTCGAGATCGGCGAGAATGTTCGCGGGTCCGAGGTTTTCGTCGTCCAGTCGATCTGCAAAGCGCCCAACGGCAAAGGCGTCAACGACGCGTTGATGGAGCTGCTGCTGATGGTCGACGCGCTGCGTCGCGCCTCAGCCGCCCGAATCACCGCCGTCATTCCCTACTACGGGTACGCAAAGCAAGACAAAAAGACCAAAGGGCGCGAGCCGATCTCGGCCAAGGTCGTTGCAAACTTGCTCAAAGTGACCGGCGCCCGCCGGATCGTCACGATGGATTTGCACGCGGCTCAGATTCAGGGCTTCTTCGATATCCCGGTCGATAACCTGATGGCGATGCCGGTGCTCTGCAACTACCTCAAAAAAGAAGGTCTCTGCGACGACAAGATCGTCATCGTTTCCCCCGACGCCGGAGGCGTGCACCGCGCCGAGCTCTTCGCAAAGCGGCTCAACAGCACGCTGGCGATCGTCTTCAAACGTCGCCCGGAGCCCGACATCGCCGAGGTCACCGACATCGTCGGCGACGTTTCCGGCAAGGTCGCGGTCGTGGTCGACGATATGATCTCGACCGGCGGCACGCTGGCGAAGGCGGCTGGAGCGATCAAAGCGAGGGGTGCGACGAAAGTATATACGGTCGCATCGCACGGCATCTTCGCCGGGGAAGCGGTCGAGCAGCTCGAGCAGTCGGAGATCGAACGGGTGCTCTTCACGAACACGATCCCGTTCTCCAACGGAACGAATCACCCGAAGTTCGTGCAGCTCTCGATCGCGCAGGTCTTTGCCGATGCGATCAACCGAATCATCACCAATCGCTCGGTCTCGGAGCTCTTTGCAGGCGACGAAACCGTCAGTACCGTTGCACCGCCGGCCCCAGAGGCCGTCGGCGTATTCTAAGAAGGACATCGTGGCTAGCAAAGACCTGACACTCTCCATCGAGGCTCGCTCGAAACTCGGTACGACGGGGGCTCACGCGCTGCGCTCGCACGGGAAGATCCCGGCCGTCGTCTACGGCCATGGAGGCGTTCCCGATCACATCGCGCTGGACGCTCGTGCGTTCGGCGAACTGCTTCACCAAAGCGGCCGCAACGCGATCATCACGCTGGTCGACGGAAGCAAAAAGCAGACCGCCATGGTGCGCGTCGTCCAGACCCACCCGGTCACCAGACGGATCGTTCATGCCGACCTGCAGCGGGTCTCGGCCGACGAGACGATCGGCGCGAAGCTCGGCATCGTGACCGTCGGCGTCGCCGACGGTGTCAAGAACATGGGCGGCGTCATGGACGTTATCGCCCACGAGATCGAGATCGAAGGGCCCGCCAACAAGATACCCGAGCATCTGGAGGTCGACGTAACGGCGCTGGGCATCCACGAGCACGTCACCGCCGGCGACATTGCGCTGCCGCCGGGCTTCAAACTGCTGACCGCCCCCGAGACGGTGATCGTTTCGATCGAGCCGTCGCGTACCGCACAGGATCTCGAGGAAGCCGCGAGCCCGTCGGAAGAAGTTCAACCGGAAGTCATCGGCGCCGAGCCGACGCCCGCCGAGGGGCAATAGCTGGCCGAAGGAGCACCGAGGCTGGTCGTCGGCCTCGGCAATCCAGGCCCCGAGTACGCCGCTACCCGCCACAACGTCGGCTTCGTCGTCGTCGACGAGTTGGCGCGCCGGTACGGAATCGCGTCCTGGAAGAAAAAAGACGCCGCGCAGCAAGCCTTCGATGCGGCGCGCCGCATCGTCTTCGTCAAGCCCACCTCGTTCATGAATCTCAGCGGGACGCCCGTCCGGCTGATCTCGTCGTGGTATCGCACGCCCCCCAGCGACGTGCTGGTAGCCGGCGACGACATGGATCTGCCGTTCGGGAAGCTGCGCATGCGCGCGAGCGGCGGCCACGGCGGCCACAACGGGCTGCGTTCGGTGATCGCGACCATCGGTGAGGGTTTCCCACGCCTGCGAATCGGGGTCGGCCGTCCGGAGTTCGACAGCGTCGACCACGTGCTCGGGCGATTCAACGAGGCGGAGCGAGCCGTTCTCCGCGAGATCGTCGACGCGGCGGCCGACGCGGTTGCGTTATGGCTCGACGAGGGGATCGAGGCGGCGATGCGGTTTGCGAATACGTGGGCCCCGCCGGGGCTCACGGGCAGCCCGACGGAACTTGATTGATCGCCGCAACGCGCGCGCCCGTTCCCGGTGAGGTATAGAGGAAGAGCG
>DATAQH010000071.1:0-4538 GCA_036264815.1 Candidatus Cybelea sp. | reverse complement strand
CGAGATTCTCGCGCAGCAATGTCCCGTGCCGATCGAGTTCATCGGGGTAGACGACCGCTTCGGACAATCCGGCGATCCAGCGGAGCTTATCGAGTATTACGGGATGGGCGTCGACTCGATTGTCGCCGCCGCCAAAAAAGTGCGCCAACGAAAAGGGTAAGCGGAAAAAAGGCGCTTTTTAGGTCAAGCTCTAGGAGCCGCGGGCCGAAGTTTACTCTTTGGTAATCGAGGCCCGCGGCGACAACGAGATTGGCTAAAAAGCGCCTTTTTTTAGCGGCGCAGGCCGAGGTCGGCGATTAGGCTGCGATACCGTTCGAGGTTTTTCTGGTGCAGATAGTTGAGCAAACGGCGGCGTTGTCCGACCTGCAGCAGCAGGCCGCGCCGGCTGTGATGATCCTTCTTGTGAACTTTGAGATGCTCGGTCAACGAGTTGATCGAAGCCGTGAGCATCGCGACCTGCACTTCGGCCGAACCGGTATCGTTCGATCCGCGGCCGTACTTGGCGGAGATCTCCGCCTTGGTTTCCTTGGTGAGCGGCACGAGTAAAACTCCTTTGAGCAGGATGGTCTCGCTCGGGTACAGCGTGCTCGTTGCCGTCCCGGCGACCGGCTTAGGATAGCAAAGGCTCCAATAGGGCGCAAGGTGAGTTCGGGCACGCGCAAAAGCGCTCGGGTATGGACTTACGGATCGCGGGAAAAACGGCGCTCGTCACGGGCGCCAGCTCGGGGCTGGGGGAAGCCGTCGCGCTTGCCCTCGCGAGCGAGGGCGCAAAGGTGGCGCTCGCGGCACGACGTATCGACCGCCTCGAAGCCGTCGCGGCCAAGGCCCGGAGGCTCGGGGCGCCGCAGGCGGGCGCCTTCGAGCTCGATCTCCAAGATCCGGACTCGGTGGCCTCCGCGATCGCCGCGGTCATCGGCGGTTGCGGACACCCGGATATCCTCGTGCTAAACGGGGGTGGCCCCAAGGCCGGACGATTCGGCGATCTGAGCCTCGCCGACTGGGACGGAGCTTACCGCCTGCTGCTGCGCGGTATGCTCGAGCTGCTCGCGGCCGTGCTCCCGTCCATGCGGGCCGCCCGGTGGGGCAGAGTGGTCGCGCTGACCTCTACCTCGGTAAAGCAGCCGATCGATAACCTGTTGCTCTCCAACGCTTTCCGAACCGCGCTCGTGGCGACGTTACGGAGCCTGGCCGTCGACGTTGCGCCCGACGGAGTGACGGTCAACTCCATCGCCACCGGGCGCATCGAGACCGCCCGTCTGCGCTCTCTTTACGGCGACGACGAAGCGAAACTGCGCGCCGCCGGCAGCGAAGTGCCGATCGGCCGTGTTGCCACGCCGGCCGAGTTTGCGCCGCTGGCCGTTTTTCTCTGCGGCGAGCCTGCTCGGTATATCACCGGCCAGACGATCTCGGTGGACGGCGGGTTGACGCGTGGCCTTTTTGGCTAGCGACGAGCGAAGGTCGGCCTCCCGGCGGCTTCGAATGACCCGGCCGATATGCAGGGAGTTGAGGGAAAACGCGTGGCCGCGCTGATCGGCGATGGTTTCGAGGAGATCGAGCTCATAGAGCCGCGCCGGGCGCTTGAGGAGGCCGGCGCGATCGTGACGGTCGTCGGCACCGACGAGCGAGCTCGCCAGCGCATTCGTGGAAAACGCGGTTTGGATGACGGTCAGAGCCTTCGGGCCGAGGAGCTCGTCGGCGATTGCACGGCCGAGGACTTCGACGCACTATTGATTCCCGGCGGAAGCTCGCCCGATCGGATTCGGATGGATCGTGAAGTCCAGCGTTTCGTCCGCGAGATCGACGCGCTCAAAAAGCCGGTGCTCGCCATCGGTCACGGAGCGCAGGTACTGATCTCGGCGCAGCTCGTGCGCGGGCGGCAAGTGATCGGCGTACATTCGATCGCCGACGACATCCGCAATGCCGGCGGACTCTATCGCGATCAGCCTACCGTCTCGGACTCTAACTGGGTAACGACACGCGGCAGCGAGGATCTCGCGCAGTTCAATCGCGCGGCACTCGAAAAGCTGGCGACGGCGATTCCGGTTGCGCCCGTAACGTAAAAGCGCGCCACCGGCGCTACGGTCTCGGCGCCCAGAGAGGATCCCAGCGCGCCAGGGTTTCGCCATACTGCCGAAGCGCCGCGAACGCGACGATGGCACAAAACGCAAATTCGGGCAGAATGAGCCGCTCTGCGACCCCCAGACAGTACGCCACAACGCTCGTCAGGCAGGCCAACACCACGTAGAGGGCGCGCGTCCAGCCCAGCCTGACCGTCGCCGAAAGGGCGACGAGCGCACAGGCGATAACCGCCGGCGATACCACCAGCAGTGTCGCGGCCCCGTCGGGGGAGTTGCGGGCGATTTGAACGGCGGCGTAGGCAATCGTCGCGAGTAAACCGGCTACACACGGGACGACCGCCTTCGCCCGCGCGAGCTCGCGGCCGAACAGCGGTGCGCTCTGCTCGCAGCGGTCGAGGTGTGGATGCCGTCCGGGCGTCTGATCGAGCGCGATCGCGACGGCGAGCAAGGAGCAGCAAAAAAGCGGCGCCGTGACGCCCGCCGGCTGGACGAGGGCTACCAGCACCGCGACGGCGCACGCGTAGAGCACCAGGCGGCGAGAGACGTACAGCCGCGCTTGGAGCATTGCGGCAAAGGCGCGTGCGGTCACGTAAATGCTCGCGCGGCGGCGGCGTGCGCGTGCGTAGAAAGGAGCGCGCGATCCCCGGCCACGTCCAATATCTGCCGCGCATAGGCGGCTTGCGGCCGATCGATGACCAGCAGCTGCGGCATCCCGATCAGCGCGCCGATCAGCGGATAGGCGAAAGCCTCGTGCATGCCTTCGAGCCGCTCGCGCAGACTCGCGGCATGGGCCAACGCGCAGCGCCCGTCGACGTTCCACAGCGCGGCGCGATATGCGATGTAGCGACCAAACGCGGCGTCGTCGAGCGCGACCGGCTCGTGCGGCACGAATCCTGCGATGCGCTTGCAGTGCACCGACTGCACGCGCGGATCGTAATCGCCGATCAGCACGCTTCCGCTCGACGCCTTCGCTATCCCGGCAGCCATCAGCGCGACGATCGTCGCTTCCAAGGGCGACTCGAAGTTCAGAGCGGCGCGTTGGCCGCCGGCCAGGTCGAGCGTAACCGGGCCGCCCGAGACGGCGGCATTCGAGAAGAACGCCTTCCTCATGCGCAGCAGCGCCATCGCGGCAAGAGCATTCCACGAAGGCGGCCAACTCACTGTCGTGCCCACGAACACGGAGGTCGCGCAAAGGCTGCTCGAGATTCGGACGCTGATGGAGCTGGCGGGCGAATCCTTTTACAAGTACAGCGCCTACGAAAAGGCGGCAGCCTCGATCGAGAACGCTGCCCCGTTGGCCGATCTCGTCGCCGCTGGAGAGCACCGAAAGCTCGCCGGCATCGGCAAGACGATCGCCGGCGCCGTCGAGCAACTCGTCGCGTCCGGCACGTGCGATCAGCTCGAGGAGCTCTATCTTCGTTACCCGCGGACCCTGATGGAGGTCCTCGGTGTCAGCGGAATCGGTACGAAGACTGCGGCGATGCTGTTCGCGGACTACCGCATAACGTCGCTCGCCGACCTTGAAGCCGCGATCGCCGCCGGAACGCTTCTCGGCGTCCCCCGGTTGGGAAGCAAGACGATCGAGAACTGGAAGCGCGGTATCCTCGCGTACCGGGGGCGGCAACGGAGAACGCCCTTGCCGCAGGCTTTAGCGATCGCGCGGGACGCCGTCGCATACCTTCGCGAGGGACCGGCTCTCGAACGCCTCGCGTTTGCGGGGAGCCTGCGACGCAATGAAGTAACCGTCGGCGACGTCGACATCGTCTGCACCTCGCCGCAAGCGGCCGACGTCGTGGCGCACTTTGTCCGGTGGGAGAGCGCCGAAGCCGTTTTGGCCGAAGGGCCGACCAAAGCAAGCATTTGGCTAAGCGGCGGCCTTCAGATCGACCTTCGCGTCCTGCCCGACCACCTCTACGGTAATCTGCTGCAGCATTTCACCGGTTCGCGCGATCACAACATCAAGCTTCGCGAGTATGCCGTTCGTCGCAGCCTGCGCGTCAGCGAAAACGGCATCCTCAACCTCGAAAACGGCGAGGTCACGACCTGCAGCGACGAAGCCGGCGTTTACGCGGCGCTGGGGATGCAGTATATTCCGCCCGAGCTGCGAGGCGGACAAGATGAGATCGAGCTCGCGCGTAACGAAGCGATCCCGGTTCTCGTCGAGCTGTCGGATTTGCGCGGCGACTTCCACATGCACACCACCTATAGCGACGGCGACGACACGCTCGAGGCGATGATTGGGGGCGCCGCGGCTCGAGGCTACGAGTACCACGCGATCAGCGACCACTCGGGCGGCCGACGAAAATTCGGGATGGACGCCGCAGCGGTGCGACGCCAGCGCGAAGAGGTTCGCGCCTTGAGCGAGCGCTGCGGGATCGCGACGCTCTGCGGCAGCGAAGTCGACATTCTGGCGGACGGCTCGCTGGACTTCGACGATTCCATTCTCGCACAGCTCGACAT
>DATAQH010000054.1:0-3302 GCA_036264815.1 Candidatus Cybelea sp. | reverse complement strand
TCCGCCCACGCGCCGTGGACGAGTATGATCGTGGGTTTGGCCGTTTGTGCTGATGCTCCGGCTGGGATCGTCCCCACAACCGAAAAAGCGATCGCGAACACCAGTCCAGGAAATCGCGAAAAGAAACTTCCGAGATTCATGACGCCCTTCTCTCATTGTTTAGCGCCGCCACTCAGGTGAAGGCGGCTTAGCCGGTATCCTCCGACGGAGTGTGGGTTTCCGTAGCGGGAAGGCGTTTCCCGCGCCTCCGCCGCTACGCCGTGAACAACGAAACTGGCTTGCGTTACGCCAGTCGGGGCTTTGAGTTGCAGTGGCTTACCGGGGTACTAACGTTTGAGACTGCGCGATTGCGTCCGAGTGTAGTATGTCCATTTGGCGAAATCCCACTACATCCTGATAGCGGAGCCACAAATCCTGACGATAGCTGCGATGTTTTCAAACGTAAGAAGACGTTTATCTGGCGTCTCTTCAATAGCGAATACGTGCGACCCGATTGTCCGTGACTATCCGCCTACCAGGAGATCACGATCTTTCCGTTGCCGGGCGTACCGCGGCCCTGAAGATTCTTTACGTGAGTCGCGCCCTTCTCGATAAACGAAGAGCCGCCGCCGCCGCCCCCGCCGCTGCCGATACCGCTTGTCGCCATCGAACCGGAACCGCCACCGCCTCCGCCATAATAGCCGCCGCCACCGCCGCCGCCTCCACCGCCCCCATTCGGAGGATTTTCTCCGCCGAGGCCGCCTCGACCGCGCTTTCCGTGATCACCGGGGACACCCGGCGGGAATCCCGATCTGTTCGCGCCCGGTCCGCCTGTTCCACCCGCCGTCTGCGTGCCCCCTAAACCGCCGAACCCGCTAGGATTTCCTGGGTAACCGCTTCCCCCAGGTCCGCCGGTTTTGCCGCCTCCCTTTCCGCCGGAACCCTGGGAGAACAAGTACCCCTCGCCGATACCGGGGCCGCCGGCACCACCGGCGACGACCACGCGATCCTTAAGATGATCACCGCCCTCGCGGATGTCCGACGCGCCTCCACCCCCGACACCTCCGTCGACAGCGTCGCTGCCCGAGAATCCTTGGCCGCCCGCTCCTCCACCGTTAAAGCCGCCCGCGCCGCCAGCACCGTTAAGTCCGAGGGTTCCGCTGCCACCGACGAAGACGGCGAGACGCTCCCCCGGCTTAACGGGTATCGTGGCTTGCACGACGCCGCCGTTACTACCGGTATAGTACGGGCCGCTCGAAGGGAATTTGCCGCTCGGCGTGCCCCCGCCACGAGCCACGATGGTGAGCTCCGTAACGCCGATTGGGACGTTGAAGTGTTGAACTGCGCCCGTGTACTTGAAGGTCTGGCTTCCGCTCGACGCAGTGTTTCGCAAAACACCGGCCGGCGGAGTTGTCGCCGGCTGATAACCGTTGCAGCTGACAAGTGCAACGGTTGCGGCGCTTGCCGTGAGCAAGTTACCCCAATGCCGGGATGTCTTCATGTGCTTCGCTCCTCAATCGCAAATGTTTGAGAGGGCTTTCGGTTTTTCAACACCACGTCCCGCATTGACGCACAGGAGTTCGGGCGAAGCTCACTTGAGTTCGACGAATATGACATCTGTGTCGGTCGTACCCGTGTTCTCGCCGACGTGCGTCTGCGCAGAGTTCCAGATAACTTTATGAGGCAATGCCTCAACGTCTACGCTGCGGTCTCCCACGGTGAGTCGTCGGCGGAAGTTGCTGAGAGTGATGAGGACGCTATCCGGATGCTGGTGAGGCTTCGTTCTGTCACCAGGTCTATCCGTATATCGCAGGACGCGCACCCGGTCGTTTTCGAGGAGAACTTTGTACAGCTGAGGGTCGGTTTCCGTCGGATCGAGTTCCATTTTTGCGACCTTGCTCCGTTTCGGGATGAAGAAAGTGAGCCTGAACTCTAGCAGATGCCTTCGGCGATTCGACGAATAGCAAACGATTTCCCCAACCGATCATGCGCTGCCAGTCTGGGATCGCAGCACGCCGGGCCGCGGGACCTCGTTTTGAAACCCCTTAGCTCCTTGCATGATATCTCGGGCGCGTCACGTGCCCATCAGTTCTAAGCTGCGGTGAGCGACGCGACCGGCGCCGGGCTGCGCAGCTGCGAGGCCAGCCCGCCAAGGCGCAACGTCGGCTAGCGCGATGCGGGCTCGCGGGCGGAGGGGTGGGGTTTATGGCCCTTTTTCCATCGATTGCACTTGAATAACTAGCGGATCGAGGCTGACCCTCACAAGGCCTTTCTGCGGACGATCAAGGTCTACCATCGCCGTAATTACCATGATCGATGCGATAACGTATACGCCCGCAAGTATCCGGACATTCGCGTTAGCGCGCGCAAATCCAAAACCAATAAGAAGGGCACCAAGGAGGACTAAAGCGAGCGTCAGGCCGTCAACGGCTGTTGGTACATGGTGGGTGAGTGCATTGAGCTGTTCGGCCGACAGATCGATGGTATCGTTGAGCGTCGTCATAAGCAGCGAGCGACCGAGGTTCTGCGGCTCCCGCCGCAGCATACTTGAGGCGATTCCCCAGAGTTCCGTTTGAGCGGCGTCGCTCTTAGCTAGAGCTTGATCGAGTTGCGGTCGCGAAAGAAGCCCCTCGTACAATCGCAATCGTGTCGCCGCGTAGCCGGTTAAGATGGCTCGAAAGCTCTGCGCATCGCGCGTTGGAAGTTGATCTGCACGCAGCCACGTCGTCCCAATAGCATTCGCTTCCGTTACTACGAGTTGCCGACGCGTGTCAAATCGCGCCTGCGATTGCGAAAACGAGATTCCCAGCATAAATGCTACCAGCGTAAGGACGCCCCCTTGAATAAGGTTCCAGGCCGAATCCGGTACTTGAAGCCCCGAGATCAATCGTTTACCCCAAAGGGCCGGCGCTTCTATGGCAACGCCGAGCACGACGATCATGACTACTGGTAGTAGCCACGGGCTGGATTCAAAAAGTAAATAACTCATTAGCGCTTTTTCCATTTCTTTTTCAAAACGGACTGGCGGTGGGCTTCGCGATTGTAGCCCCCGGTAAGTGCAAAATTGACGCGGTTTGCGTCCTATCGCCCCGCGATGCAGGGAACGATGCTCCGCCAATGGACGGTTCATTGGCGAAGCACTTCCTATCTTATCGTTTGGGTGCCTAGCAGCGTCGTTTAGTTGCCGGTCGGCATGGGGATGTTGACGCCTTCCTTCTCCAACGCTTCACGGACATGCGAGAACCGCTCGTACGCCGATAGCGTGATTGGACCGCTATAGGTTTCACTTTGTTGCTTGCGCGGCGGATACTCAACGTATGTTT